>JANNJB010000415.1:0-6040 GCA_031405615.1 Vicinamibacteria bacterium
CGAGCCGGGCACGCACGCTTACGAGTTCTCCCCCGACGGTCGGTTCGCGGTCCACACTTACTCGACCTACGACACGCCGCCGAGGATCCAACTCGTCGAGCTTCCGTCGCATCGCGTGATCAAGGTCCTCGAGACGAATGAACCGCTGCGCGAAAGGGCGCGAGCCTGGTTCGAGCAGCCGGTCGAGTTTCTGAAGCTGACTATCGCGGGAGGCATCGAGATGGACGCCTGGCTGCTGAAGCCGCCGGGATTCGACCCATCGCGAAAGTACCCCCTCTTCCTGTTCGTCTACGGCGAGCCGCATCTGCAGACCGTCACCGACGACTGGTCCGGCGGCGGACAGAACCTCTTCAGCCGCGCCATGGCGGAAGCGGGGTATCTCGTCGCGTCGATCGACAATCGGGGCACGCCTGCTCCAAAGGGTGCGGCATGGCGCCGCGCGGTGTTCGGCAGTCTCGGCCCCCTCTCCACCGACGAGCAGGCCGAGGGCCTGCGCGAACTCGGCCGGCAGCGTCCCTACGTCGATCTGTCTCGGGTGGGAATCTGGGGCTGGAGCGGGGGCGGCTCGAACACGCTCAATGCGATTTTCAGGAAGCCGAACGATTACCACGTGGCGATCGCGGTGGCGCCGAAGCCGCGCCCGGAGCTCTACAACGCGTGGTTCCAGGAGATCTTCATGCGCACGCCCACGACAAACCCCGACGGATACCGCCGAGCCGCCGCGATCAACTACGCGGAGGGCCTCAAGGGAAAGCTCCTGATCATGCACGGCAGCGGCGAGACCAACACCCACCTCCAGATCACCGAAGCTCTGGTCGACCGTTTGATCGAACTCGGCAAGCGCTTCGACTACATGACCTACCCCAACCGCGATCACGGTCTGTCCGAGGGACCAGGCTCGACCCTCCACGTTCGGAACCTCATCGCGCGCTACCTGATCGAGAACCTCCCACCGGGCCCGCGCCCGAAGGGGTCGCCGTAGTACAACCAGGGCTCCGGAGGTTCAGGGGCGCAAGGCAGGAACTACCTCGTTACCCCGTCCAAGTGCTCCTTCAGCCAGGCGGCCCATCTGCGATCCACGTCCCTCTGATGAACAGGATCCGAGGGCGCATGGCCGGCCACCGGATAGGCGATGAACTTCGTCTTCACGCCGTTGTCGCGCATCGCGTGGTACAGCGAGAACGACTCGGTGATCGGCACCCGCTGGTCGCCAGTGTCGCAGAGCACCAGCGTCGGGGCCTTGATGCGCGTGGCATAGGTGAGCGGGGCCTGGTCGCGGTAGGCCTGCCGCAGCTTCGGGCTGGTGAAGGGCGATCCCTCGTAGTAGGTCTTGACCGGGGCGTGAATGTCACTGAGCACGTACTGGTCGACATGGTCGGTGACCGCCGCGCCGGCGACCCCCGCTCGCCAGCGATCGGGGTAGTTGCCGAGCAGCCAGGCCGTCATGTAGCCGCCGTACGACCAGCCGGAGACGGCCATTCGTGTGGGGTCCGCCAGGCCGCGCTTGATAAGAAGGTCCACGCCCGACATCACGTCACGACCAGGTCCGGCGCCCGCGTCGTTCCAGATGGCCGCCTGGAACGCGTTCCCGAGGTTGTCGCTGCCGCGGTAGTTGGGCTGGAACACGATCCAGCCGTGCGAGGCCAGCCACTGCGCCCGGGCCGAGAAGGCGACGGTCGAGGCGCCGCGCGGTCCACCGTGGATGAGCAGGACCAGGGGGTAGGAACGATCGGCCCGGTGTCCAGGGGGGAACGTCAAGACGCCGTCCATCTCGAAATTGTCGGCGCCGCGCCATCGTAGCGGCTCGGTCTTACCGAGTTCGAGCGCGGCGATGTTCGCGTTGAGGTCGGTCAGGCGCTGCAGCGGGCCTCCGGTGGCGGGCAGAAAGTAGAGCTCGGAAGGGCGGTCCGGCTCGCTGGCCAGAAGCGCCATCTGTCCGGATCGAGAAACCGAGATGTCGGATGCTGGAACCGCGCGGCCCGTCCCAAGCTTCGTGGCCGGGCCATCGAGCGGCTGAACCCAGAGGCTCGCCGAGGGGCCGTCATTGGCACGGATCACCACCGATCGGCTGTCTGGCGTCCACTCGAAACTGCCGAAGTTCCGATCGAGCGTACGCGTGAGGCTGCGCCCGACGCCGCCCGACGCAGGAGCGACGAAGATCTCGTTGACGAACCGGTTGTCGCCGTCGCGCGGATAGGAGTACGCGATGGAGGTCCCGTCCGGAGAGAACCGGGCGCCCCTCATGCGCTGGGTCCGCTCGTTGAACGCCCGGATGGAGCCGCCGGTCACATCCAGTATCCGCACGCCGACCTCGTTGAGGTATCTGGGACCCGGATGCTCCTGGTGCGCGAAGACGATGGAACGGCCGTCCGGAGACCAGGCAGGTTCGGGAACCCCGCCGGCGAGTCCGGCCGAAAGCGACCAGTCGCCTGATGTCAGGCGCCGGGCTTCCCCACCGGCCGCGGGGACCAGCCACAGGTGGTGCGCGCGCGGCGTCTCGGTCAGCAGGTAATTGACGTCCGCCTCGAAGGAACGATTGTGGCGCTCCTCGCCTTCGCGCTTCAGAGCTTCCTCCTCGCAGACGTAGGCCAGCGCGCTCGCGTCGGGACGCCACGCGTAGGAGCCCACACCCATAGGCGCCCTCGATATCTGGGTCGCCTCGCCGCCGTCGATGGGCAGGACGAAGATCTGGGCCTTGCCGTCGACCGGCGACAGAAACGAAAGGCTTGATCCCGAAGGCGACCAGCGGGGCGACGACGCCCGACGTCGGGTCAGCACCTTCTGCGCACGTGAGGCCACATCGACAAGCACGACCTCCACGTCGTAGCGGTTCTCCTCGTAGTTGGCCCGGGACACGACCACGACAACCGACCGGCCGTCCGGGGATATCTGCGGATCTGACAGCCGTACGATCTTGCCGTTCTGCACAAGGTCGAACCGTTCGGCGGGCGCCGCGGCGCCGGCGAGCAGTGACAGCGCGACGAGGGGGACGAGAAGACGCATCACAGAACCTCGACGGATCGGGCCCACACCATTGTGGAAGGAGGGCAAACAATATCAGTCGGTGCGCCGCCTATACTTTTCGGATGGCCACGCCAATCCGCCGGTTGAAGATGCTCGTCACCCTGTCCGCATCCCTGGCGGCGCTGGCGCTCACCGCTTCGGAGGCGCTCGCAAGGCCGGCCGACCCTCAGGAGGCCCAACCGAAGGCCGAAGCCTCGCCAGCGCCTTTGGCCAAGGCAGCGCCCGCCGCGAAGGTCTGGACCACCAGACACGAGATGAAGATCGGGGGCACGGTGCTTTCGTACACCGCCACCGCGGGCACCATGCTCATCACCAACGACAAGGACGAGCCGATCGCCCTCTTCGGCTTCACCGCCTATGTGAAGAACGGCGCTGACCCGCGGACCCGTCCGATCATGTTCGCCTACAACGGCGGGCCCGGCTCGGCCTCCGCCTGGCTCCACATGGGCATCCTGGGCCCGAAGCGCACGGTGCTGGAGGACCTGGTCCCCAACACGCGGGGACCGTTCCGGACGGTGGAGAACGAGTTCACCATCCTCGACCGCGCGGACCTGGTGATGATCGACCCCGTGGGCACCGGCTTTTCCCGCCCCATCGGCAAGGGCGAGGGGAAGGACTTCTGGGGCGTCGACCAGGACATCAAGTCCGTGTCCGATTTCATCGTGCGTTACCTGAACCAGTATGGGCGATGGGCCGCGCCAAAGTTCATTCTCGGCGAGAGCTACGGCGGCATGCGCACCGCCGGTGTCGCCTACGAACTGCTCGACAAACACAACGTCGCCCTGAATGGGGTGGTCCTGGTCTCACCGTACCTCGACTTCGGCAGCGGAAACGCCGGGCTGAGCCTCAGGGATGGCGATGTCAATTACCTGTCCACCTACGCGGCCACCGCCTGGTATCACCAGGTGCTGGCCAACCGGCCGGCCCAGTTGCAGCCATTCCTGCGCGAGGTCGAAGCCTTCGCCGAGGAGGTCTACGCGCCTGTCCTCTTCAAAGGCTCGAGGGCCACGGTCGCGGAGCGGCAGAAGGTCCTCGCTGGCCTCGCCCGCTACACGGGGGTGAGTGCCGACTACTGGGACAAGGCGAACCTGAGGCTGAGCGAGGGTCACTTTCTTCAGGAGCTGATGCGTAACAAGGGAGTTGTCACCGGCCGGGTGGACACCCGTTACACCAGCGGGACTTTGAACCCTCTGGCCGAGACCATGCCGTACGATCCCTACGGAAGCGCCATAGCGCCCGCGATCGTGGCCACGTTCAACGACTACTACCGACAGGAACTCAAGGTGGAGTCCGACCGCACTTACGTCCTGTCCGCCGGTCTGTGGAAAGACTGGGACGACCGCCATACCCGGCCGGGCGGCTCGAGGGTTCCCTTCGCCAACACCGTCGAGGACCTCGGCCATGCCATGACCCTGAATCCCAGAATGAAGGTGCTCATCCAGACCGGCTACTTCGATCTCGCCTGCCCGTATCGCACCGCGGAGTACGCCGTCGAGCATCTCGCGGTCACCGAGGCGGTGCGGAGCAACGCTTCGATCGCCTACTACGATGCGGGTCACATGATGTATGTGCACCCGCCGTCGATGCAGAAGTTCAAGAACGACCTGGCGGCCTTCGTGGACGCGAACGCGCGCTGAACATGAAGCAACCGTGGCAGGAGGAGCTCGAAGCGGACCGGATCCTCCTGATCGACGGGGCCATGGGTACCGAGCTGCAACGGCGCGGCGTGCCGATGGACAAGATCGCCTGGAGCGGGGCTGCCGTGCTCACGCATCCAGACGTCGTTCGTGAAACGCACGAGGACTACATTCGCGCCGGGGCGAGGGTGATCATCACCAACACCTTCGGATCGACCCGGCAGATGCTCGAACCCGCGGGCTACGGCGACCAGGTCGAAGAGGTCCACCGCGGCGCAGTGAGGCTCGCGAGGCAGGCCCGCGAGAACGCCGCCGAACCAGGGGTGGCCGTGGCCGGTTCGATTTCGACGGAGCCGCCCGGCTTCGATCAAGACGCGTTCCTCGATCCCGAAAAGGAACTCGAGGCCTACCGGGAAGCGGCCGGCCTGCTGTCGGACGCGGGCGTCGACCTGATCGCTCTGGAGATGATCGTCGAAACGAGCCACGCGTCCCGCGCGATGCAGGGCGCACAGGAGACCGGGCTTCCGGTCTGGCTGGGAGTCGCCTGCAGGAAGACAGAGGACGGCCGGATCGTGAGCTTCGACCACCCCGATCTGGAGCTGGTCACGGTGCTGGACGCCCTCATCCCGATGGGACCGACCGTGGTCAACATCATGCACAGCGAGATCGAAGCCATTCCCCGGGCCATCGAACTGCTGCGGCAACGGTGGTCGGGACCGATCGGCGTGTACCCCGAGTCCGGGTATTTCACCAAGCCAAACTGGAACTTCGTGGACGTCATACCGCCTGCGGATCTGGCCACCGTGGCCGCCTCATGGGTCGCCGCGGGCGCGCGTCTGCTCGGCGGATGCTGCGGTACCGGCCCCGAGCACATCGGGGCTCTCCGAGCCGCGATGCCGGAGCTGCTGGCGGCTCGCGGCCCGCATCTGAGGGACGGTCGCGTCCACCGGCGGCCGTGACCAGGCCGAGTCTCACCGCTTTCCTGATTTCGACCGGCCCGCTCCTTTCGCACCGTTCGGCAACAAATCGACGTTTTTGAGGGTCAGAAGCGTGGCGTCCGCAGTCACCAGGGTGAGATCGAACACCTGAGCCGTGGCCACCAGGAATCGATCGACCGGGTCACGGTGTCGAGTCTTGAGACGCCGGCTGGCGAGAACCACCTCGCCATTGAGCGGGGCTTCCAGGACGGGGGCGCGTTCCAGCGCCTCCCTCACCCAGCTTTCGCCCGGGCGATCCACGTCAAGGCGCTTGCGTTCGATCAGGAGCATCGCCTCCCAAATGCTCAACGGCGACAGCCAGCGCTCGGTGCTGTCCGTGGAGAGGACTCCCGCGACTTTCTCCGACAGACGCTCGGGCTCGAGCAGGCTCCACAGCCAGAT
>JANNJB010000416.1:0-5947 GCA_031405615.1 Vicinamibacteria bacterium
CGTGGTCGGTGATGGCCACGAGATCCATGCCGCGCCGCTTCGCGGTCTCGTAGACCTCCATCGGTTCCGAGTAGCACTCGCGGCTCAGATGACGCAGGCCGGGCAGGTCGACCGGCCCCGAATGGAGGGTATGAACGTGCAGGTCACAACGCATCGGCTTCTCCTCGCGACTTGAAGTGCTGGTTGAAGTCATGCGGAGTAAATCTCATCCAGGCGGCGTTTCCGGGTCGCCTGCGAGACGTTTCAGCGCCACCCGAAATAAACACGTGCCGGGCGAGACGACAAAGGCTGCGGTCGATCCGTTCAAGGACCGGCCGCAGCCCTTTGCTGCTAGACCCGTTGAGGAGGAGCGTTAGCTCTTCGAGTGACGCGCCCGATCTGGATTTCTCGGGCGGCTTTTAGGAGGTTTGTTGCCGCGAGTATCCGGGGGGCGAGTGACGCCTTCGTGACAGCGCGGCATAAGCTGCGGGAAACTCTTTGCGAGAGAGTCATGCCGGGCGGGAAGCGCCGTTCCGGGGCCGGGCGCTGTGCTTCCGTCACGGGAATGTCACACCGCCGCGTCATCGTTCGGCTGTAGATTTAAAGGCAATGGCGCGCGCACTGGTCGTGGAAGACGATGCCGACATCGCGACACTCGTCACGCATTAACTCGAGCGCGACGGGTGGCGGTGCGATGTCGCGCGCGACGGAATCGAGGCATTGTCCCGTCTGAGCACGGAAAGTTACCGGCTGGTGGTCCTCGATCTCCAGCTCCCGGGCAAGGACGGTCTGACCGTCCTGACTCAGATCCGGGCCACCCCCAAGCTCAAAAGTCTCCCGGTGGTCATCGTCACCGCGCGCAGCGAGGAGACGGACCGGATCGTGGGCCTCGAGATCGGCGCCGACGACTACATCGTGAAGCCCTTCTCGCCCAAGGAATTCGCGGCGCGGGTGAAGGCGATCCTCAGACGCATCGACCGCACCGAGGGCTCCGAAGAGTCGCTCGTGATCGGTCCGGTGGCGATCGATCGCGCGCGTCACACCGTGACCGAGAACGGCAAGACGGTGCATCTGACCGCCAAGGAGTTCTCGCTTCTCCTCGCACTCGCGGACGCGAAGGGTCGGGTGCTGTCGCGGGATCGTCTCCTCGAGGATCTGTGGGGCTACAGCTACATCGAGGGCATGAGGACGATCGACGTCCACATCCGTCGGCTTCGGGAGAAACTCCCGGGCATCGCCGCGCGCATCGCGTCGGTGAAACCTATCGGCTATCGCCTCGCCGAATCGGGTGAAACCGAGTGAGGAGCCGGAACTCGAGATGAACAGTTTCAGGCGGCGGCTGGCCCTCGCCGGGGTTCTCACGAGCGCGGTCGCACTGGTGGTGGTCCTGCTGGTTCAGGGCCGTGCCGTGAACATCGACACCCGGGCGGAGATGCAGGAACGGCTGCGGGCCGAAGCCCGGATCCTCGCGGAAGCGCTCTCCGGCCCATGGAGCACGCAGGGGCCGGGGCCCTGGATCGATGAACTGGTGGACCGGGCGGGCCATTCGACGCAGACACGCCTCGCCGTGATGGCACTGGACGGCGTGATGCTGGGCGACACCACCGCATCGGGGGAGGCCCTGCGCGCGATTGAGAACCACGGGACCCGGCCGGAAGTGCGCGACGCTCTTTCCCTGGGAGAGGGAACGTACGAACGATTCTCGACCACCGCGCGGGAGAGGCAGATGTACGTGGCGGTTCACGTCCGCCATCAGGGGAGGCTTCTGGGCGTGGCCCGCGCCTCGATGTCGCTGGCCCGGGTCGAGATGCGGACCTACGAACTCCGGCGCTCCCTGGTTATCGCGTTGCTGGCCGTGCTGCTCCTTACGAGCGGCCTCGCCTGGTGGCTGTCGCGGCCGCTGGCCGCGCCCATGTCGCGGCTCCTGGAAGGAGCCCACGCGCTGGCCCGGGGCGATCTGACCCGGAGAATCCACGAGGACCGCGACGACGAATTCGGCCAGGTCGCCCGCGTTTTGAATCAGGCCGCCTTCGGCATCCAGGAGCAGTTCGCCGCGGCGACGCGGGAGCAGGCGCGGTTTCAGGCCGTGCTCTCCGCGATGGAAGACGGTCTGCTCGCCGTGGATCATCGCGGCATCGTCCTGCTGGCGAACGACGCGCTCCTGCGGTCGCACAATCTGGCGGGTTCAACCGGCACCCACTACCTCGAGGTGTTCCGCCAGGCCGAAATCGGTGCGCTGATCGACCAGGTTCTGACCTCCGGGGAAAGGCGCACCGCGGAGATTGATCTCGCCGGCACTGGCCGGTCGTTCGTGCTCGTGGGCGTCCCTTTTCCAGCCTCTCCGGGCGAGGCGCACGGCGCCGTCATCACCTTCAACGACGTGAGCGAACGAAGGCGGGTCGACCGGATCCGGAGAGATTTCGTGGCGAACGCTTCCCACGAACTGCGCACCCCACTGACGTCGATCCGCGGTTTCGTCGAGGCGCTCGAGGATGGCGGTCTCGAGGAGAGCGATACCGCCAAGCGGTTTCTCTCGAGAATCCGCGCCAACGCGGACCGGATGGCGTCGCTGGTGGACGACCTGCTGGAGCTTTCACGACTCGAGTCGGGCGCGCAACCGCCCTCGCTCGAGCCACTCGACTGCGCCGCGGTCGTCGCCGACGTGGTCACGTCTTTCGCCAAGATCGCGGCACGAAAATCCATCTCGCTCGACGCGGACGAGGCGGAAGCACCCCGGGTCCTCGGCGACTCGGACCGGCTGCGCCGGATCCTCGAGCATCTGGTCGACAACGCGCTCAAGTACACGCCCGACGGCGGACGGGTCAGTGTTCGGGTGGGCCGCGAGGGCGACGGCGCGATGGTGTCCGTCGAAGACACCGGTCCGGGAATCACCGCCGAACACCTGCCCCGCCTTTTCGAGCGCTTCTATCGGGTCGACACGGCGAGAAGCCGTGAACTCGGAGGCACCGGTCTAGGCCTCTCCATTGTCAAACACCTGGCCGAGAGCATGGGGGCGTCGGTAAGAGTGGCGAGCACCCCGGGACGGGGTTCGACCTTCGAGGTGAGACTCCCCGCGCGACCCCTCGGCGAGGGCACGAAACCGGCCTGACCTGATCCGCATCCCTGATTCAGAAGGCATGGCGGGGCGAGGCGGGACACTAGAATGTCCGCCGAGACTCCATGAAATCAACGTTCAGCATCGCCTCGAGACGGGTCGGCATCGGCGAACCCGCGTACGTCATCGCCGAAGCCGGTGTGAACCATGACTGCCGGCTCGACCGCGGCCAGGCCCTCGTGGACACAGCGTATGCCGCGGGCTTCGATGCCATCAAGTTCCAGAGCTACACCGCTTCGAAGATCGCGACCCGGGTCGCTCCGCGGTACTGGGTCGAACCGAACGATCCGAACGGGACACAATGGGATACCTTCGCCAAGCTCGACAAGCTGAGCGATGACGACTTCAAGACCCTCATCGCCTACGCGCGCAAAGCCGGGATCGTCCCGTTCTCGACGCCTTTCGATGACGACGCGGTCGACTTCCTGGCGAAGATGGACATGCCCGCGTTCAAGATCGCTTCGGCCGACCTCACCTGCAAGCCGCTCCTCGAGCGGGTGGCGAAGGTGGGAAAGCCGGTCATCCTCTCCACCGGCACCTCGACGCTGGCGGAGATCGACGAAGCCCTCGAGACGCTCGCGAAGAGCGGTTGCGAGGAGGCGGCGCTCCTCCACTGCACGCTCAAATACCCCTGCCCTCCCGAGGGCATCAACCTGCGGATGATGACCCACATGATGCAGGCTTTCCCGGGCATCCCGGTAGGCCTCTCCGACCACTCCCTTGGCATCAGCATCCCCCAGGCCGCGGTCGCGCTTGGAGCGTGCGTGATCGAGAAGCACTACACGATCGACAAGACGATCCAGGGCTCGCCCGATCACCACCTTTCCGTCGACCCAGGCGAGGCGCGCGCGATGATGGACGGAATCCGCGCGATCGAGAAAGCGCTCGGCAAATCGGTCAAGGGCCTCGAGCCGCTCGAGAAGGATGCGTTCCTCTACGCGAGGCGAAGCGTCACTTCGGCCAAGGCCATCGCCAAAGGGGCCGTGATCACCCGCGACATGCTGACCTACAAGCGGCCGGGCACGGGGATTTCCCCACGACTCTTCGATCTCGTGGTCGGCCGCACCGCGCGGCAGGACATCGCCACAGACACCACTCTCACCTGGGAGATGGTTTGAAGGTCACCGTCGTCATCCCCGCGCGCGGCGGATCCGATCGGGTTCCCTACCTCAACATCAAGCGTCTCGGCGACGCACCGCTGCTCGCCCACACCATCCGCGCGGCGAAAGAGGCGAAAGACATCGACCGGATCATCGTCTCCACCGACGACGAGACCGTAGCCGAGGTCGCGCGCGCGCACGGGGCGGAAGTTCCCTTCCTGCGCCCGAAGGAACTCTCGGGCGACCTCTCGAGCCTGATGCCGGTGGTCCGGCACGCGGTCTTGGAGTCGGAGAAGGACCACCCGCGCGCCGACGTGGTGCTCGTTCTGCAGGCCACCACACCCTTTCGCACCTCGCGCAGCATCGACGAAGCGATCGCGAAGATCGCGACCGGCCGCTTCACCGCGGTGGTCTCGGTCACCTCGGACCTGTCGTTGCGGTGGAAGGCGGAAGACGGGCGCTTACGTCCCCTGTTCGACCGGGCCGGCCGGCGCGACGAGCAGGAACCGGTGTATCTCGAGAACGGCGCGATCGTGGCGCTGCGCCGCGACGTTCTCGAAAAAGACGCGCGCTTCGGCGACTCGGTGGGTTTCGTCGCCCTCGACAAGCGGGAGGGTTTCACGGTCCACGACCTCGAGGACTTCTGGATGGCGGAACGCCTCCTGCGCGAGCCGCGGATCCTCTTCCGCGTCGACGGAAGCCGCGTCATGGGCATGGGCCACGTCTACCGCTCGCTCGCGGTGGCGGAGGCGCTGCGCGAAGGATCGAGGGCGGAAATCGCGTTCCTCATGAGCGCGGATCACGCCGAAGGTATCGCCACGATTTCAAAAAGCGGTTATCCGGTCCGGGTGTTCCGCTCGGGCGGCCTCGAGTCCCTCATCGACTCGATCCGCGACTTCGCGCCGTCCGTGGTCATCAACGACCTGCCCCTGGTGGAAGACACCTACCTGCGCTCCCTCGCCCGCCTCGGCGCCATCACCATCAATCTCGTAGACACCCTCGAAGACCTCGAGCGGGTATCCCGCGATGCCCAATTCGTCATCTCGGTGATGAACGAGGACCGCGAGACGCCTGAGGGCTTCTACGGCGGACCCGCCTTCGCCATCCTGAGGCGTCACTTCCAGGGGCGCGAGCGTATGGTTCGCGACAAACCCGCGAAGATCCTGCTCACGTTTGGCGGGGCCGATCCCCAGGCCCTGACCCTCAAGGTCGCGCGGGCGCTCGCCGCGCTGACCGGCGACATCGAGGTTCTCTCCGTCGCCGGGCCGGCTTTTCCTCATCGCCACGTCTTCGAAGCGCTCCAGAGGACGCTCGGCCGGAATCTCCCGCTCATAAACGGCGTCGACGTCCAGATCGCCGACCTGATGCTCGACGCCGATCTCGTTTTGTGCTCCGGCGGCATGTCGGTCTACGAGATCGCGGCCTTGGGCGCGCCCGGGGTGGTGCTCGCCCAGAATGCGAGGGAAGATCGTCGCATGCGAGAATTCGCTCGATTCGGGACGATCGAGTATCTCGGTCTGGGCGTCGATGTCGATGAGTCGGCCATTCTCGAGGCCGTCCAGCGGCTTCTGGCCGACAAGGCCCGACGCGCGGCCATGAGTGCTCGCGGACGCGCGCTCGTCGACGGATACGGAGCGGCCCGCGCCGCCGAGATCGTCCTCGAACAGGTCCAGGCGGATTCAAACGGAAAGGCCGCGAAGACCGCGGCCAGGGAAGGTATGGAATGAGAGTCTTCATCACGGGCGGGGCCGGC
>JANNJB010000417.1:0-3828 GCA_031405615.1 Vicinamibacteria bacterium
TCGAAGTGGCGAACCTGAGCGGCGGCAATCAGCAGAAGGTCCTGCTCGGCCGCTGGCTCATGACCGCCCCGCGGGTTTTCATCGCCGACGAGCCCACCCGGGGCGTCGATGTCGGCGCGAAGGGCCGAATCCATGCCGAGATCCAGGATCTGGCGCGTTCGGGCGTCTCGGTCCTCCTCGTTTCTTCAGACCTCCGCGAAGTTCTCGCCCTCAGCCACCGGGTTGCCGTTTTCCGCGCGGGCCGGCTCGTGCGGATTCTCGAAGCGGCCGAAGCGAACGAGGAGACGGTGATGAGATATGCCGCCCTCTAGGCCGCTGTCGAAGTTGATCGCACTGCCCGCGCAGCAGATCGCCCTGCTCCTTTGCATCGCTGCGCTTGGCGGCTTCATGGCCGTCACCTATCCGGGCTTCGCAACGATCGAGAACGCGGAGGTGATCGCGATGGGGTTCGTGTTCGAAGGGTTCATGGCGCTCGGCATGACCCTGGTGATCGTGACCGGCGGCATCGATCTCTCGGTGGGCGGCGTGCTGCCGTTTTCGGCGATCCTGACCGCCCTGTTGCTGCGGGCCGGGGCGCCGGCGCCGCTCGCCATTCTCGCCGCACTCACGGTCGCCGCGCTGATCGGGCTTCTGAACGCAATCGTCGCGTCCGGACTTCGGGTCCACCCGTTCATCGTGACGCTCGCGACCATGCTCTCGCTCAAGGGGCTGAATCTGGTGCTCACCGGCGGCGGCCCGATCACCGGGATCCCCCCCGATTTCGCATGGATCGGCCAGGGGCGTCTTCTGGGCATGCCGTTCCCCCTCGTCCTCTTCGCCGCGATGGCCGTGACCTTCGCCATGCTTTTGCGAAAACATCGCTTCTGGCAGCAGACCTACCTGATCGGCGGAAATCCGCGCGCGGCCCGGACGTCGGGGGTGCGCGTTTCTTTCGTGCTCGCCGTCGTCTACATCACGAGCGCGCTCTGCGCCGCCATCGCCGGGGTGATCGCCGCGGCGACTCTTGGCAGCGCCAGCGCGGGTTTCGGTCAGAACGCCGAGCTGCGCGTGATCACCGCGGTGGTCATCGGCGGCGCCAGTCTGCAGGGTGGTACGGGTTCGATCGGGGGGACGTTGCTCGGGCTCACTTTCCTGGCCCTGCTCTACAACGCGTTCTCCATGACCGGCGTTTCAACGTATTGGCAGGATGTCGCCACTGGCGCGCTGGTCCTCGCTTCCGCGCTGGCCACGGAACTCGTCACCAGGCGTCGCGCAGGGCGGTAGCGTTTCAGATGATGGAAGACCTTACCGAGCTGATGGCGGTCATCAAGTTGTGGACATCGTTCCAGAAAGAGAGACACTTATGAACTCAGACATCTTTCAGGGCTGCATGCCGGCGCTGATGACGCCGTGTCGCCCCGATCGAACGCCGGACTTCTCCGCGCTGGTGAAGAAGGGGCAGGCCTTGGTGGCGTCCGGTATGAGTGGCGTCGTCTATTGCGGGTCAATGGGCGACTGGCCGCTGCTGACCGATGAGCAGCGCCAGGAAGGAGTGCGCAGACTCACCGCAGCCGGCGTGCCGGTAGTGGTGGGCACGGGTGCTCAGAACTCGAAGCTTGCCGTCGCTCATGCCGCGCACGCGCAGCGAGTTGGAGCCAGGGGGTTGATGGTCATTCCGCGAGTTCTCTCTCGCGGCGCTTCCGTGGCGGCTCAGCGCGCGCACTTCGCGGGCGTTCTCAGCGCCGCTCCCGAACTGCCGGCCGTGATCTACAACAGCCCCTACTACGGATATGAAACCAAGGCCGACCTGTTCTTCGACCTGCGCCGCGAGTTTCCCAGTCTGGTCGGCTTCAAGGAGTTTGGCGGTGCGGCCTCGCTGAGCTACGCCGCCGAGCACATCACCCATGCCGACCGCGATGTGTTGCTCCTGGTCGGAGTCGACTCGCAGGTCTGTCACGGCTACATTCGATGCGGGGCCAAAGGCGCCATCACCGGTATCGGCAACTGCCTGCCCCGCGAAGTGCTGCACCTGATCGCCCTCTGCCGCCTGGCCGCTTCCGGCGATGTCGAAGCGAGGCGACTGGCTCGCGAACTGGAGGACGCCCTCGCCGAATTGTCGCGTTTCGACGAGGGCCCGGACCTCGTGCTGTATTACAAGTATCTGCTCGTGCTGTTGGGCGACGCCGACTACACGTTGCACTTGAACGAATCCGATCAGCTTTCGCCGAGTCAACGACAATATGCCGAAGCACAACTGAAGCTCTTCCAGCAGTGGTGGGCGGGCTGGCCGGGAAAGTCCTACGGCCACTGATCGAGCGGGCAGGCGAAGACAATCGGCCGGTCAAGCGCCTGACACGGGGCGCGCCGCCACTCGCCGGCCGGCGGTGGTTGAAGCGCAACACGCGCGGCGCCGATAATGCAGCGGCCGTGGACGGAGGCGGGGAAAGGCCGACTGCAGCACCCGCCGCCGCGACGAGAAAATGGCGGCGCGAACTGATCTCGAACCTGAGCCGCTCGCCTGCGAACGCCTGTACTATCGGCCCCAATGGCCCTGAATCCCGGCCGACGCTTTGGCCCGTACACTATCGTGGCGCCGCTCGGCGCGGGCGGGATGGGCGAGGTGTACAAGGCGCACGACAGCAGCCTCAATCGTGAGGTAGCGCTGAAGATCCTCCCCGACACCTTCAGCGCCGATCCGGATCGTGTGGCGCGCTTCAGACGGGAAGCCCAGACGCTGGCGCTGCTGAACCATCCGCACATCGCCGCGATCTACGGTTTGCAGGAAATCGAGTCTCCGTCGCCCTCGGAACGTCCGATGCGCGCGCTGGTGCTGGAGCTGGTCGACGGGGACACGCTCGCCGCACGTCTCAAGATCGGCCCGTTGCCCATGGCCGAAGCACTCGCCTACGCGCGCCAGATTGCCGACGCGCTGGAGGCGGCGCACGAACGAGGCATCGTCCACCGCGATGTGAAGCCGGCCAACATCGTCATCACGCCCGACGACATTGTCAAAGTTCTTGACTTCGGTCTGGCCAAAATTGCGCCCAGCGATCTTCGGGAGGCGGACAGCCCTCACTCCCCGACCCAGACCCTCGATGGCACGCGCGAGGGAGTCATTATCGGCACCGCGGCCTACATGAGTCCGGAGCAGGCGAAGGGCCGACCGGTGGACAAGCGCGCGGATCTGTGGGCGTTTGGAGCCGTGCTGTACGAAATGCTGGCCGGTCGCAAGGCGTTTCGGGGCGACAATGTGTCGGAGATCCTGGCCCAGGTGCTGACCCAGCAGCCCGATTGGCAACAGCTCCCGGCGGGCACGCCCGGACCGATCGTCAAGCTGCTGCGACGCTGTCTGGAGACGGACCGGAAGCAACGACTCGATTCGGCCACCGTCGCGCGACTCGAGATCGACGAGGCCTTGACATCTCCAGCGGTGGTGGAGACGACGCCTGCCGTAGGGCGTCGTACCGCGGCGTGGGCCATCCCGGCCGCGATCGTCATCGCGGTGGTGGCGTTCGGTGCGGCCCGAACAATCCTGCAATCCTCGCTCCCGCCGGCACAGACATCCCGCCTTGCCATTGTGCTGCCACCGTTGCAGTTGATGCCGAGCCTGCTGCTCGATCGGGACCTCGCGATCTCACCCGACGGGCGGTATGTTGTGTTTCGTGTGGGGGGTTCGGTTGCGGGTGGCCCCCTGGCGCTCCGCGCGCTGGACCAGCAGGAGGCGCAGCTCCTGACCGGCATCGACAACGCTCGCTCGCCCTTTTTTTCCGCCGATAGCCGGTGGATCGGGTTCTTCTCGGGCTCCGAGTTGAAGAAGGTCTCGATCAAAGGCGGGCCGGCGATGACCAT
>JANNJB010000418.1:0-5726 GCA_031405615.1 Vicinamibacteria bacterium
TGCTGACCCTCACGTTCGCCCTCACATCCGTGGGATCCACTTACGCGATCGCCGCGAATCACGAGATCGAGCGCTCCCTCACCTCACGCCTCAAGGGCCTCGGTTTCGCGGACAAGGGGGGAGCGGCGGAGCCGGAAGGGAAGAAGGGGGAGGCCGCAGTGGTTTTCCTCGGCTTCTATCGAGATGCGAGTTCGATCCTCCACGAGTTCGAGATGGAGGAGCGCCAGGACCACCCGGACTCGATGCTCCACGAAATCCAGGTGATCGATTTCAACCCCGAAGTGCTCGACGAACTGAAACGGCGCGGTGTCGCGTGCCTCTACGGCGATGTCTCGAGCCAGGAGACGCTGCATCACGCGGCGATCCACGACGCCGAGGTTGTCGTGTGTACGCTGCCCGATTCCATTCTCAAGGGCA
Source organism: Vicinamibacteria bacterium (assembly GCA_031405615.1). Lineage (GTDB taxonomy): Bacteria > Acidobacteriota > Vicinamibacteria > Fen-336 > JAGNNV01 > JAGNNV01. The sequence continues at coordinate 418 of JANNJB010000418.1, forward strand.
CGTCGAACCTGCGTCTGCTGAAGCAGCTGCTGAGGACCTGCCCGCACGCGAAGATCATCGTCGCGTCGGAAACCATCTCGGGCGCGCGCGCGCTTTACGACGCGGGCGCCCACTTCGTCTTCATCCCGCGCTTCCACCCCCCTCATCGCATGGCCGAAGTCATAAGGACCGCCCGCGAGGAAGGCCTCGAACAGGTTCGGGGCGAGGAGTACCAGGGGCTCCTCGTCCGGAACGAGGTCTTGTCGTAGGGGCTCGCTGAGCGAGCCCGCGCGCTACCGGATCGAACTCGGGCGGAGCGGCTTGATCTGAGGATAGGGCGTTGCCGCCGGAGCCGGATGCGGGTGTCTCGGCACGGATGTGCAGGGATATCCACCACAACCGCCGCCGTAGCCGTCGCCGTAACCGCCCCCGTAGGCGCCACCGTAGCCGTAGGGCGAACCGACGACCACAGTGGATCCGTAACCCCATGCCGCGGAGCTGTTCGCGGCGGCTTCGGCGCGGGCGCGTTCGGCCTCGCGTTCGGCCCGGCGGGCGCGATCCTCCGCGTTTCGGGCCGCGCGCCAGGCTTCGTCGAGGCGTCGGTCATCCGCGGCGCGTCTCTCTCGTTCGCGGAGGATCGAATCCTGCTCCCCCGGAGTCATCCAGCGGCCTTCGAAGCGGACCATCCCCTGAGCGCGCTGGGCCTCGTCTGCCTCCATGTACCGCCCGGCCACGAGCACGTGGCCCAGATAGAGATGCCCCTCGACGTTGTTCGGGTCGAGCGAAACCACGCGCGCCCACATGAGCCGCGCCTCGGTCCGCAGTCCATTCCCGGCTGCGTAACGGGCGAGTTCGGCGAAGGCCTGGACGTCGCCCGGCTCGATCGCGGCGAGGCGGGTCCGATATTCGGAGAGCGCGCTTTCTTTCCTCTCGACCTTCTGAACCGCTGACCGCGGCAGGCTGATGCGCCCCACCCCCACGTCGATGGTGAGCGATGTTGCGGTCTCGCCGACAAGAACACCCTCGAGGCGCCCGCCCTTCTTCAGATACAGGACGTCGGCTATGGCAGTGCCGCCAAAGAGGACAACAATCAGCAGAACACTCCAGAGTGTCCGGATTCGAGGAACCATTTTGACCCTCCTGCGCGCGGAAAGACCAGCCGAACCGCACTATGCCACTAATGAAGCAAATCACGTGCCTCACTAAACCCCCGGCCTGTGGGCCAAGTCTTACTCTGCGACGGGCGAAACCGCCTGTCCACTCAGGAGCCATAAGTCCAATGAAACCATCTTTTTTCCTCACCTCACTCGCCGCCGCCCTGCTTCTTTCGCCCATTGTGGCCTCGGCCCAGCCGCCCGAAGCCCCGCCCAACCCGCCGAATCAGCGCCGGATGGGCCCGGGCCGCGCGGGGATGCCGGGCGAAAACCGCGGAAGGATGGAGCGCCGTGAGGCAGTGAAGGCCAGGCTTGCTCTCACCGACGCCCAGAAGGCCGACCTTCAAAAAGCGATGGAGTCCAATCGGCGTGATCGCCTGCGGAAGGCCGCCGATTTCAAGATCGCGAGCCTCGACCTCAAGTCGCTGCTTCGCGCCGAGAAGGCCGACGAGAAGGCGATTGCCGCCAAACTCGCTGAGGTTCAGGCCGCCCAGGGCGCGCTCCTGAAACTCCGCGTCGATACCGCTCTCGCGATGAAGAGACTCCTCACCCCCGAACAGCAGAAGACCATGATGGGCCAGCGCATGAAGATGCGCGCGATGGGTCGGGGCCAGGGCCGTGGTGAAAGGCTGATGCGTCGCCAGGCTCGTCCGCGCCCCATGATGGACGGCCGCGGCGGAGACGACCTCGAGTCCGAACCCAATTCAGATCTCGACGGTGAGAAGGCGTCTCGCTGAACTGCTGAGAGAATCTTCGATGCTTGCCGAGACCCAGATCGCGCGGCCGGACCTCTTCATGAGTCAGCTCGCCGACCGCAGCGAGGCGCGGGACGCGATCCGCCTGGAGGAGAGCGCCGCCATCGAGGCCTGTCTCGCCGGAGACGCCTCGGCTTTCGACGTCCTGGTCCTGCGTCATCAGAAAGCTATCCAGCGCGTTTGTTACCGGTTCACCGGGAACGCCGAGGATGCTGCCGATCTCACTCAGGAGGTCTTCGTCAAGGCGTACCGGTCGCTTCCAAAATTCCGGGGTACGAGCGCTTTCTCGACCTGGCTCTACCGGATCGCGGTCAACGCGTGTCTGAGTTTCAAGGCCGCCCGGAAGAATCGCACCGAAGAGTGGGACGAGGACCATGACGTGGTGGCCGAAGGGCCCGGGGTCGAGGAGACGGTCGACGCGCGGATGAGCGCCGACCAGGTCCGCAAAGCCCTCGACACCCTTCCCGAAAAGCAACGGCTCACCGTGATCATGAAAGTGCTCGAGGAGAGAACCCACGCCGAAGTGGCGGAGATCCTCGGGTCCAATGTAGGCACGGTCAAGGCGAATCTTTTCTTCGCCATCCGGAATCTACGGAAACAACTCGCGGCCACGCTGGGCGCCTCGAAAGTCGGGAGAGGATTGAGATCATGACCACCCATCGTCACCTGTCGAGCGAGGAGATCTTCGAACGCGTGAGCGCGGGCGAAGGTATTCCCGACCTTGCGGGCTGCCCCCGATGCGCTCCGGAGGCCGAGTCGTTCTCCCGTTTGCTGACCGATCTCAAGACCGCGGACACCGAACTCATCGCCACCACCGAGTGGGACGATCTTCTGCTCCGCAGCCGGATTCGCGAAGCGGTGGCCCAGGAGAAGGCGCACCGCCCTTCCATCTTCGACCGTTTCCCGCTGTTGCGGCCGGCCTTCGCGGCGGCGGTGGTGGCGAGTCTCGCTTTTTCCGTGTGGGCCCCCCTCTCCCGCTACGCGGGGGGGATGGGTGAGAGCCTCACCAAGGCCCCCGGGGTCCACGATCGCCTGCCCGCCTGGACCCCTCTGCCCGACGAGTCGGAGGACGAGGGTCTGGCCGTGCTCGCGGAATGGCTGCCGAGCGAAGAGGAACTCACCATCGCGCGCTGCCGCGCGGCCTGTCTTGCCGGTCTCACCAGCCATGAAGAAGAGAAGCTGCTGAGTGCCGTGGCCATGAATGTCGCACGCGTGCCCATGACTGGAGCCAGTCCGCTATGAAGAGTCGCATCCCCATGAACAACACCGCGCTCCTCGCGGCCCTCGCCCTGATCCTGAGCGGATCCGCGACCCGCGGGGCCGCGCAATCCGCGGCTTTGGCCGGCGATCATGCCGCGGCAGGCGTCGAAGTTCGAGCCTCCGAGACCGCAACCGCTCCGGCGCAGGAGCAGCCGCCTTCGGAAAAGGAAAAGAAGAGCACCCGACGGGACCGATCGACCGACCCCGCCGCCCACATCCCCGAGTTGCGCGACGAGACCTTCCGGCTGATGGACGCGTACCTCATCAGCAATCTGCAGGAAAGCCTGGGCCTCACCGACGAGCAGTTCGGCAAAGCCCTCCCCCTGGTCAAGAAGCTGCAGTCCGACCGCCGGGATTACGCCAAGCGGCGGATGCAGGCCCTTCGTCTGCTTCGCAAGACGCTTCTATCGGGATCTGCGACCGAAGCCTCGGTGGTCGATCTGTTGAAGGATCTCAAGAACGCCAGCGCCGAGGAGCGGGCCGGGACGCTGCGGAATCTCGAGGTTCTCGACGTTGTCCTCACCCCGATCCAGCAGGCGAAGTACCGCGTCTTCGAGGCCGAGGTGGACCTGCGCCTGCGGCATCTGCTGGCTCGCAGTCAGGACAAGGAACGAGCGCCGCGACGCTGATTGGACGCCTGGGTGCTGCTTGGCGCCGAGCCGATAAAATACGTCCTGACATCGAGTTAGGACCTGGGCTCGGCGGCGTCCCATCGCGCCGTGTTAAACTCCCGCGCCTTTGAAGATGCCCGCAAGGGGCGTCCCGCGTCGCGCCATGACCCATCCGCCTCTTCTTGAGATCGCCCCGCAAGACGTCCATCAGGTCGTGGGCCGTCATCTGCTCGTCGACGCCCTCGACTTCGTGTTCGACCTCGAGAAAAGCAAAGGCGCCTGGCTGCACGACTCCCGCAGCGGCCGCAACCTCCTCGATTTCATGACGTTCATCGCGTCCTCCCCCATCGGGTACAACCACCCGAAGATGAAGGATGGCGACTTCCAGCAGCGCCTCTTGAAGGTCGCCCAGGTCAAGCCCTCACTCTCCGACGCGTTCACCGTGGAGTACGCGGCCTTTCTTGAGACCTTCGCGCGTGTGGCCATGCCGAAGTATCTGCCGCACGCTTTCTTCATCGAGGGCGGCACCCTGGCCGTGGAGAACACCCTCAAGGTCGCGATGGACTACAAGGTCCGGCAGAACTGGCGGAGCGGCGCTGACCCCAAGGGGCAGCGTGGGCAGCAGATCGTCCATTTCAAGGAAGCCTTCCACGGCCGCTCCGGATACTGCCTCTCCCTCACCAACACCGACCCCGCGAAGACGGACCTGTTCCCGAAGTTCCCCTGGCCCCGCATCGAAAACCCCAAGCTCACCTTCCCTCCAAGTGCTGACTCTCTGCGCGATGTGGTGGCCCTCGAGCAGCGTTCGCTCGAGCAGCTGCGCAAGGCGTTCGAGGACTTTGGCGACGACATCGCGGGCATCCTTATCGAGCCCATCCAGGGCGAGGGTGGCGACAATCATTTCCGGCCCGAGTTCATCCAGGCCCTCAAGTCCATCGCGGATTCGATGAACTGCTTCTTCATTGTCGACGAGGTCCAGACCGGCGTCGCCCTCACTGGCAAGTTCTGGGCGCACGAACACTATGGGGTTGAGCCCGACGCCCTGGCCTTCGGGAAGAAGACCCAGACCTGCGGCTGCCTGGTGGGAACCAAGGTCGACCGCGAGCCCGACAACGTTTTCAAGACGAAGTCGCGGATCAACTCCACCTGGGGCGGCAACCTCACCGACATGGTGCGTTTCCAGCGTTTCCTCGAGATCATCGAGGAAGACCGGCTGGTCGAGAACGCGCGCGTGGTGGGCGAGCACCTGCTGAACGGCCTGCGCGTGCTTTCCGGGGAGTTCCCGGACTACATCACCAATTGCCGCGGCCGGGGTTTGATGATCGCTTTCGACACCCTCGCGGAGAAGCGCAAGGCGCTCCTTGCGAAGTGCTACGAACTCGGCATGATCGCGCTGCCTTCCGGCGCTGGCTCCGTCCGTTTCCGCCCACCCCTCACCCTGACCCGTTCCGAGGCCGATCAGGGCCTCGACATTCTGCGACGCGCACTTCAATCTCTCCCCGGAGGAGCAGGCAAATGATCGAAAACGAAGCCGCCATCTTCATCGCGAA
>JANNJB010000419.1:0-3231 GCA_031405615.1 Vicinamibacteria bacterium
AGGATCGTCGCGTGGGATGGCAAAGTCAGCGGCACGGCGGCAACCACGTCCTCGAAGAGCCAGCCTCGAGCCGCAAGGCGGTCCAGAGCCGGTGTCAGACCCGCCGGGGACCCGTACGCGCCGACACGATCCGCGCGGAGAGTGTCGATCGTAACCAGAAGGACGCTCGGTGGAACCTCGGGAGAGCGTTTCGCGCAGCCCGACACCCAGCACGCCGCAAGCACTGACACCACCACCCACCGGCCGGGCCGCCTCATCGAATCGCCTGCAGTCGCGCCTGTGCGCGCGCGGCGGTCGCGGGATCGGCGAGTGCGGCCTCGTACTCACGCCGAGCGTCACTGACCCGACCCTCCACGCGAGCGATCTCACCGAGGTTGTAATGCACCTGACCGTTGCGAGGATCGACCGCCACGGCATCCCCGAGAATGCGCCGGGCCTCACCCAGCCGGCCCAGTTGGGCGAGTGCGGTCGCATATCCGACATGAGGATCAGCGGTGGTCGGTTGTGACTTGACGACGCTCGCGAAGAAGCGCAACGACTCGGCGGCCTTGCCGGAGCGGAGGAGGGCGTCGGCCAGGCGCATGTTCAGGAGCGGGTTTTGAGGGTCGAGGGCGACGAGCGATCTGTAAGCCGCGATCGCGGCCGGCCAGTCGGCGAAGGGACCGGTCGCCTCGGCGATTCGGCGGGCCACGTCAACCTTATCCTTGGGATCGGCGCCGCTTCCCCGGCCGCCCGGGCCCTGCACATAGCCAAGAGAGCGGAGACGTTCCGCGGTTTCGGCGTCAGGCGATCGCCTGGTTGTGGCTTCCCCAGTGGAGACGAGCACCTTTGACAGGGCGGCATCGAGCGCACGCGCCCGCGCCACCTCCTCTTCCGCGCGGTTTCTGCTTTCCTCTGGATCGTCCGCGAGCGCGTACAACTCCGGCCGAGGCGCTCTGATCCATTTGAAACCGGCCTCCCGCAAGGATCGCAGATCGCTCCAGCCGAAGTCGAGCCGCGGAGCGAGGGTCTCGGCGTAGAGGACACGATCGCGCGCCCCGGGCACGAGAGCCTTAGTCAGACTGACTCCGGGAAGGGACGCACCACTCACACCCACAGACTCGATGAGCGTGGCCGCGATGTCCGTCAGTCCAACGGCAACATGGCTGCGCTTCCCGGGCTCGAAGCCTTTCCCTCTGACAATGAGGGGAATTCGCAGGGTCGTGTCATAGATGAAGAGACTGTGACTCCACTCCCCGTGTTCACCGAAGGCTTCGCCGTGGTCCGATGTCACGACCACGACATTCGGGCCGGGCCGCCCGTCCCATGCCGACAGCAGGTTCGCGGTTGTCGCATCCACCGCCGCGATTTCGTCGCGATAGGGATCGTCCGTCCGAAAGCTGGCGGGAGGATCGTAGGGCGCGTGGGGGTCGAAGAGGTGGACCCACACAAAGACGGGGCCGGGGTTCACGGCGAGCCAGGCCCTCGCGGAATCGACGACATCGCTGGCGCGCCGCTCCGCGAAATCGTAGTTGACGCCTGGAGCCTTCGACATCGTGTCGTCGTAGACGTCGAAGCCGCGGTTCAGGCCGAAACGCGCGACGAGAGGAAAGCCGCCGATGAAGGCCGCGGTCCGGCGCCCCGAAGCCTTGAAGACCTCGGCGAGTGTCTTTTCAGAAGGACCCAGTGCGAAACCGCCGTTGCCGCGCACGCCGTGGGCGGGGGGAAGAAGTCCCGTCATCAGCGATGCGTGAGCCGGCAGGGTTATGGGAACCGGCGTGTAGGCCCGCTCGAACACCGCTCCCTCTCGCGCCAGACCGTCGATGGCCGGGGTGCGGGCACGTGAATCGCCGTAGGCCCCCAGGCGGTCCGCACGCAGCGTGTCGATGGTGATGAGGAGAACGGACGCAGCGGGCTCGGCCGCCGGCCGGGGCGAACAGCCGGGGGCGGAAAGAAAGACGAGCGCGAGAAGAAGCCGGTTCGACAAAACACGCTGAGTCTATCGGCGCGACGGACCTATATGATGAAGATCGTCTACACCAAGCGCGCCAAGTGACGAAAGCGCAGGAGTCCACATGATTACAGCGGCACTGGCGACAGCGATCGGCGCGTTCCAACCAGTGCCCTGCGACTTGGGGCTTCCTGCCGGCTTCGAAGCACAACACGGGGTCCAGTGCGTTTGGGTTAGCGTTCCGCTTCGGCACGGCGCCGGCGACGGCAAGTCCATTCGCTTGTGGACCGCCCGCATCAAGGGCACCGGCGTCGCCACGGGCGATGACCCGATCATCTACATCAATGGCGGACCGGGCATTGCGACCGTCGAGAGCATGGTGCCGGGTCTTGCCGACAGCAAGTCGATGGCGATGCTTCGCCGGGGTCGCGACCTGATCGTTTTCGACCAGAGGGGATCCGGGCGAATCGGTTGTCCTCAATTCACCGTATCCCCCCAACAGCGTGACCTGGGCCGAGCAGGCGTCCAGCGCAGCCGCTGCGTATGCAGCGATCGACCGGCAATGCTCCCTCCAGCCGGCTTGCCGCGACCGTTTTGGCGCGCTGCTGCCGAAGCTGGAGGCAACGCTGGCCCGCTTGGAGAAATCTCCGGTGAGGGACGGAGACAAGCTGATCACGGGCCGTCGGCTGGCCAAAGCCATATGGCCGATCGCAGTGCGGTCCAGCACCGTGCGCTTCGTGCCGCTCGCGATCGAACGGGCGCACGCGGGCGACCTTGAGACCATCAGGAAAATGGTTGGGATGTTCGCCGGCGGCGACAGCTTCGGCGGCTATTCTCCTGCCCAAGGCATCGCGATCAGTTGTCACGAAGGCGGCAGGACCGCGGAGTCGTACGTCCGCGCACGCGCCCTGTATCCGGCACTCGTGTCCGCGGCGCCCGACGAAGGATGGGACCGCACCTGCGCGGCCTTCCGGCCCGGCTATGCGGACCCGTCCTTTTTCGCGCCAGTGGCCAGCGACATTCCTACCCTGGTCTACGCCGGCACGCTGGATCCCGCCACGCCGACGATCGATGCCTACCAGGCGATGCGCTTCCTGAAACGGGCAACCCTGGTTGAAGTCGCCGGAGCCGCGCACGGACCCATGGGAATTGATGAATGCACGCGCGGAATCGCCGCGGCGTTCCTCGCCAACCCGATGCTTCCGCCCAATCGCGACTGCATCGGCATGCGGCCTCCGATCGCCTTCGAAACCGAAAGCCTGGACGAGCTGCTGACCCCGAAGGGTCGCTAGGACCACTAG
>JANNJB010000420.1:0-7173 GCA_031405615.1 Vicinamibacteria bacterium
CCTCAAGGGCTATGCGCAGATGAACCCGCCCGTGCGCGATGCAGCCCAGCGCGCGGCGCTGTGGCGGGCGGTGAACCAGGGCATTCCGGATCTGATAGGCTCGGATCATGCGCCGCATACGAAAGAAGAGAAATCGCGGCCCTATCCGGCCTCGCCCTCTGGCATGCCGGGCGTGCAGACAATCGTGCCGGTGATGCTGACGCATGTGGCCGACGGGAAGATGAGCCTCGAGCGGTTCATCGAGTCGCGAGTTCGGTGATGATGTCCTCGGTGACGCCGTCGCGGAAGTACTCGTCCTCCTTGATCCCAGAGAGATTCTCGAAATAGAGAACCGCGATCGACTTCTCGGCCGCACGGGTCCCGCCGGGCTTGGAGTCGGACCGATCGGCCGCGGCCCGGCTGCCCGACTGGGTGTCGCGGCGCAGGCGCAGCAGATCGGTCTTGAAGTCGGTGGCGGTCTGGTAGCGCATCGAGCGCTCCTTCTCCATCGCTCTTGAAACGATGCGATTGAGCTCGCCGGGAAGGCTTTGGTCGTGCTGCTGAATCGGCACGGGCTCCCGATTCAAGATGGCCTCGGTGATCACCGCCGCGGTCTCACCGTTGAACGGCTTTGCGCCCGTGGCCGCGACGTAGAGAACCACGCCGAGGGAGAAGATGTCGGTGCGGGCGTCGGTGGTCTGGCCGCGTGCCTGCTCGGGGGACATGTAGGACGCGGTCCCCACCACCATCCCCGCGGTGGTGAGTTCTCCCGCGTGCACCGCGGTGGCCTCGTCGGCGTTGACCGGCGCCGCCCCGGGGCGCGAGGACTCAATCTTGGCGAGGCCGAAGTCGAGGATCTTCGCCTGGCCGCGGGAGGTCATCCAGATATTGGCGGGCTTGAGGTCGCGGTGCACGATGCCTTTGGCACTCGCGGACTCCAGAGCGTCCGCGACCTGAATGCCGAACTCGAGCAGGGCGGGAAGTTCGAGCGGTCCTCGCCGGATGCGTTTGTCCAGCGTCTCGCCTTCGAGGAGCTCCATCACGATGAAGTGTTGTCCTTCGTGATGGTCGATCTCGTACACCGTACAAATCCCCGGATGATTCAGGGCGGAGGAGGCCCGCGCCTCGCGCTGAAACCGCTCGAGCATGGCCGGGTTCTGGGCCATGTCGGGAGGAAGGAACTTGATCGCGACATGCCGGCCGAGCTTGGTGTCCTCGGCTTCGTACACGACCCCCATGCCCCCGCTGCCGAGCTTCGAGGTGATCCTGTAGTGGGAGACGGTCTGGCCAATCATTCGTCGGGTCTGCCTTGGAAGGGAAGGTGGGGACAGTATCACGGAAGAAAGCCTCGCATTCGGTGCGGAACCGCCGGTGCGCGACCGCCGCTCTGCCCGGTCGGGGGTCGCGCCCAGCGTGGACCGTCGATGCGACTTTTGAGCGGCGTCACGCGTCATAGAAAGCAAGCCATTCCCTGTTCGAGCGTCCATTCATCGCCTTGAACATTTCCACCCCCATCGGAGACAGAAACCGCATGACCCGCCTCTTCACCACGTTCGCGCTCTCAGCCCTCCTCGTCGCCTCCACGCCCGCCCCTGCATCCGCTCAAGGCAAGGCGTTCATCTGGACCACGCAATCCGAGGAGGCGAAAAAACTCCTCAAGGAACTTCAGTGGCGGATCGAGTCGTTCCAGGGCGGACCGCAGAGCCTCGAGCTCGGCAAAAAGATCGTGGCCGCCGATCCGAATTTCGCCATGGGTGTGTACTACCTCTCTGCGGTGACGCCGGTCCCGGCCGAGTCCGAGAAGGTCTACCTTCAGGCACGCGAACTCGCCGCGAAGGCCTCTGAAGGCGAAAAGCGCTTCATCGAGGCGATGTCGCATGCGAGGTTGAATCAGGGCGCCAACTTCGCCCGCTCCATTCCCCCCCTCGAGCAACTCGCCGCCGACTACCCCGGCGAGAGACTGCCGGCGGTTCTTCTTGGCCAGCTCTACAACAACGACACCAAGCCCGCCCAGGCCCTCGTGTGGTTCAAGAAGGCCCAGTCGATCGCGACGAGCCCGAGGATCGAGGCCTTCATCGCGAACGACGATCTGCTCAAGGGCAACTACGCCCAGGCTCGCGCCAAGTTCGAGTCCGCCGAGAAACAGCTTCCCAAGGGCGCGGTTCCTTTTCCGATCCGTTTCGGGATCACCTTCAGCCACCTCTATGAAGGCAACACCGACGCCGCGATCAAGTCGCTCGAGACTTATCTCAACGAGTACAAGGGGGGCGGTCTCACCCAGCAGTTCCCGGAGGTCTTCATCTGGAACGCCATCGCGCGAGTGAACCTTGAAGCCGGCCGTTTTGAACCCGCGCTCGCCGCGTACAAGAAGGGCTACGAGAGCGTCCCGGGAAGCACCCTCTCAGACGACGACAAGAAGGCGTGGCTGGGCCGCCTCCATCACGGCACCGCCCGCACTCACGCGAAGATGGGCCGTCACAAGGAAGCGATGGAAGGTGTCGAGCAGGTCCGCCAGATGATTCTCACCGGCGGTGAGACCGGGCGTCAGTTCTGGCCCGCGTATCACTACCTCGCGGGCTACGTGAAGCTCGAAATGGGCGACGGCCCCGCGGCTCTCGAACATCTCCTGCAGGCGAGCGCCACCGATCCTTTCCACCTGCTTCTGCTCGGCCGCGCCTACGAGAAGACGGGCCGCCAGGCGGAGGCCAAGGCCGCCTACGAGCGGGTCGTCGCGTCCCAGCTCCAGGGGATCGAGCGCGCCCTCGCGTTTCCCGAGGCCAGGAAAAAGGCTCTGACACTTTGATGTGACCGGGGCCGCACGCCCCAAAGGGAAGTGAGGTCCGGCACACGATTTGGAGACTCCGTCGCCGTACACTCCGCGGGGTCAGGAGGCAAATCATGTCGGCTCTCAAGACCGTTGTTGGTTTCGCAATCGTTGGCGTATTACTCGCGTCGGGCGTGAAGTCCGAGCGCCAGTTCGACCTCGAAGGTGACTCTGCGGTGCGGCAACTGGTGGAGAAGAGCGCGCGGCAATACGCCGCGGGTTACGATCCGAAAGTTTCGCTCACCATGCCCGAACTCAAGGACTTCAGCATGGAGGCGATGAGCGTGACCCGCTCGAAGGCGAGCGCCTTTCTGAGCTCGACTCTGGGGAACGGTGACCTGAGCTACGACGTGTATGTCCGGTATCGGGAAGGCGGCGAGAAGCGCTGCATGACCCTGCATCTCGAGCAGAAGACAGGGTCCGAGAACTGGCGGGTGGAGCACACGGCCGCTTACGATCGCTGCAGTCCGGTCTGGTAGCGGTCACGGCCGCGGCCCGCCGTTCAAGAACCTGAATCCCGACATATGACGAAGGCTGAACGCGAGTTGGACTACGATTCTCCTCCGCCGCTTCAAGTGTGAGCGGCCATTTTCAGAAGGAGAAATATGACCCCACAGGAAGTAGCGAATCAGCTCGTGGCCCTGTGCCGCGCGGGCCGGAACATCGAAGCCGTGGAGATGCTGTTGAGCCCCGACGTGGTCAGTGTCGAGGCCATGGGCGACGAAACCATGCCCGCGGTGATGAACGGCCGCGACGCGATCCGCGGCAAGAACGAGTGGTGGATCAACAACCACAAGGTTCACTCGGCGCGGGTGAAGGGCCCCTATCCCAACGGCGACCGTTTCGCGGTGATCTTCGATTACGAAGTTACCCCTGCGGTCGGGCCTATGGCGGGGAAGCGGATGCGGATGGAAGAGGTGGCGATTTACACCGTCGCGGACGGCAAGGTGGCCCGCGAAGAGTTCTACTACGACATGTCGGGCGTCAGCATGGACGGCGAACCCGCGAAGCCGGCCCGTAAACCCGCAGCCAAGAAGAAGGCGAAGGCCAGGGCGAAGAAAGCTGCTCCGAAGGTGAAGGCGAAGAAGGCGGCCCCGAAAGCGAAAGCCAAAGCCAAGGCGGCCAAGCCTAAGGCGAAGGCAAAGCCGAAGGCCCGCAAACGCTAGCTATCGCTTCTCCACCCAATAGCCGGTGCGCCCACGCACCTTCCCGTTGCCCGACCGGATCTGGAGTTCGAGCTTGTGCCAGCCCGGTTTCGGGCTCTCCGGGTCGTAGCGCAGGACGTACCGGCCTTTCATCGCCTCGATGATTTGGGTGAAGGCGGCTTCGAGCCGCGCCGACGAATCCACCTCGACGAGCGAACCACCGGTTGTCTCGGCGAGCTCCCGCAGCTTCCGTACGTGAATTGGGTCCGGGCGGCCCAGCCTTGGCGTGTACCGGGACCGAGCCCTGTCCCCGGTCTGGAGAGCGTCCGAGAAGTTCGGTGATTGCGAAACCGGGACGCCTGAAGTCGCCGCGGAACTTGCCGCGACCACATGAATGAGGGCGTTCGAACGCTCCACCATGTTCCGAATCTGCTTGTCGCCGAGCCAGCTCGAGTTGTCCTCGCCATCGCTGAACAGGATCACCAGGGTTCGCTGGGACGCACCCGGCAGAAGGAGCGCCGCGAAGAGGGCATCATGAGCGGAGGTTCCGCCCCCGGCCCGAAGCCTCAGAAGGGCTGCGCGGGTCCGTGAGTGGTCAGGAGTGAGTGGAACCAGAGAGGCGATCTCTTCGGAAAAGACGATCAAGGCGACTTCGTCCCTGGGTCGCAGCTTTTCCAGGAAGGACCAGGCCGCCGCCCGAAGACTGTCGAGCTTCGTACCCTTCATGCTGCCGCTGATGTCGAAGACCAGAACAGCACGGATCGGCAGTTCCTCGGTGGGAATCAAATCGAATGGCTGACTCACGCCGCCGTCTTTGAGGACAAAGTCCTGCGCACTGAGCCGGGGCGCGTCCGGCCGCCTGCCAGAAACGAAAGCGTCAATGACTACGGACTCGACTTGAGCGGCGAAGACCGGCGGCTGGGGCGGGGGTGTCGTCGGGGCCGACGCGGTTGCTGTTGAAAGGCCCAGGGCCAACGTGCGGGCGAGAACCGTCATTTCGCGAGACCCGCCCTGAGCCTCTCGAAGAGGGCTTCGCCAACTGTCGGGTTGCCGACGTAGTAGAACCAGTAAGGGTCCTCGCCCCCGCGATTCCCGGCCGGTGCGAGAGTAGCCTCGAGCACCGCGCGCGCCTCTCCGGCGTCGCCCTTTAAGGCAAGGGCGTGCGCCAGCGCGACATTCGCGGACTGCGGAAGCGGTTCCGGTTCGGCGGCCGCACGATAGTGCTGGATGGCCGCGTCCAGGTTGCCGGCTTCCTCGAGGATCCGACCTAGGAACAATCGAGCCAGGTAGAGCAAGGGCCCTTGCGCCTGCGTGACGGCAATGGCAAGGTTCTTCCGGGCCGCGTCCGGCTGTCCGGCGTCGCTCTGCATGCGGCCCAATCGGAGACGTGCCTCGACGAGTTCGGGATCAAGGGACAGGGCCTTCTCGTACCGGCCGCGAGCCCGCTCCAGAAGGGTCTCCCTTTGGGGCGTTTGTGCGGAGATTGCGCCCCGACCCGCGCTTGCGGGTGGGCCTGCGCCGAATGACCCAAGCGACTCGCCGGCGAGGCCCGCCGCGAAGTACAGCCAGGGCGCCTGCGAGTCTGATTTGAGTCCCAGCTCCGCCCAGTAGAGCGCGTTCTGGAAGCAGAGGAGCGAGCGCTGATGGAGTGACTGGGCGAGCGCGAAAGCGGTCACGAACTCTCGTCCCCCCGGCTGTTCGCCTGCGGGCTTGAGAAGTTTCTCGGCCATCGAGCCGTGAGGCCCCACAAAGCAATCAGGCTGGCCACCGCTGCCTTCGACGACCTTCCGCCGATCGGCCCGCTCCCGCTCCGCGTGGAGAAGCACGGCCGCGCGCAGAGGCCGCCGCGCAGACCGGGCGCTCGCTTCTTTCAGCGCGGCCGCGAGGTCGGCCCGAGTCATAGCGTGAATGGCCTTGACGGCCGCGGCCCGGTCCCTGCCCGCGTATTCGGCCACGGTGTTCCAGTACGTGGTCGTGGTCGATGGGATCAGAACAAAGGCAAGGGCGGCGAGCTTCATCCTTGACGGCGTACTGTAACAGGGGCATTCTGCGGGTCGTGGACACACTCATTGGCATCTTCCGGTGCTTTCTGCCGGCGCGCTACTGGCAGGAAATGCGGAGCGGCGCGCTCATTTCGATCTTCCTGACCCTCGCCGGCGGCGTCTCTGTCGGCCTGCGCGGCCTTCTCGCATACGCAGGCCGGGCCAGCGATGAGGCGGCGAGAATCATGCTGCAAGGGGGCGTGCCGGGAACTGCGGGCGGAGATCAGAGCGCGCAGATGATCGCGGCCATGCAGAGCCCCCTGGTTGCGGCCCTGGCTTTCTTTCTCTTCACTCCCACCGGCTGGCTCGCCGACTACCTGGTTCTCTCCGCGATCTTCCGGGGCATCACCCTGGCCGTCGACAACCCCTGGGGCGATCCCATCCTCGAAGGCATCGATCATGTGGTGCGGGACAAGAGCGCCGAGATAAAAGCGAAACAGGAAGCTGACGCGAGGGAGAAGGCGGAAGGTCCCGAGGTCCCGGATCGCGTCCTGGAATGCCGCAAGTTCGCGGGCAAGGAGGCCGACTACGTGGTCGTTTCCAGTCGTCGCAAACCCGGCTGGACGCTCGCGACCACGGTGATCGCGGACTCCGTGCGCCTGCGGATCGGCGATCCCCGGGAGATGACCATCGAAGGATGGCTTCGCGTCTGCTATCCGCTCAAAATCATCCGTGACGTCCAGGTCGACCGCCGGATCGTGCAGTATGCGTGGCCGAAGGACATGCCGCAGATTCCCGGGCTGGACACGGACTCAGGCGTTTGGAGTCCTCCGAAGCCGGCCCCCTCGGAGTGACTCCTAAACACTCGGCTTGCTGGGAGTGATCTCGAGTCGGAGGAGACGGGGCCCGACGGTTACAGCTTCTTCACATTGAAGCTCGATGCGGTTGTCTCCGCGAAACAGACGATCGGCTGCGATGTCGAGGGTGATCGCGACCGGCTGAGGCCCAATCAGGGCCTCGCCCACCTTGCGACCCCCGGCCAGAAACGTCACCCAGGCAGACTCTCTCGCGTCCATGGTCGCCGTGACCCGGAGTCTTTGAGGCGTCAGCACCGGAACTATGAGGACGGCGCGCGTTTCGCGCATCCTTATGTCGTGAACTCCGTAGTGAGCGAGTGGTCCGAAACCGCGGCGGAGGAAGAAGCGCAGCTTCGACAGTTCGTTCGGCGGCGACACTCCCCACG
>JANNJB010000421.1:0-4427 GCA_031405615.1 Vicinamibacteria bacterium
GGCCGGCGCGGCCTTCCTCACGCTGAGCATGGGCTACATCGGCCTGCCGCGCCACCTCGCCGAATGGATCGCCACGCTGTGACCCCGGAAGAGCAGCGTCTCCGCGCGGGCCGCTTCGTATTCCTCCTCGGAGATGGCATCCACCGAGCGGAGTTTCACGAGCAGGTTGTTGACCATCGTGTCGAATCCTCGTCGCACCTCGCCGTCCCGGATCGATCCCTGGTACTTGATGGGCCCCGGAATCAGGGTGACCAGGAAGGAGATCTCTCTCGGCGAGAGTGCGTAGGGTTCCTTGTCGAAGTAGTGGCGGGCCGCCGGTCTCAAACCGTACAGGCCCGGTCCCCACTCGATGATGTTGAGGTACACCTCGAGGATCCGCTGCTTCCCGAGCGTGGCCTCGAGAAGGAACGAGTACGAAAGTTCGCGGAGCTTCCGCTGGAGGCTCTTCTCCCGGGTCAGGTAGAGATTCTTGGCCAGCTGCTGGGTGATTGTCGAAGCTCCGCGGAACGCGCCGCCCCGCGCCATGTTGATGGCGATGGCTTTCGGCATTTCGGTCAGGTCGATGCCGGGGTGCGAGAAGAAGGCGGAGTCCTCGGCGATGAGGAGGGCGCGTATGAACAGCGGCGGCACGTCGCCGAATGCGATGAAGTCGGGCGAGGCGGGGGGAGACCTCGATCGACCTGCGCGCGCCCGAATTCGTGGTGACGTGATGGGTGAATTCGCCGCGGACCCGGAGAACCTCCGCGGGCCTCTTCTTGGGTGCTACGAAGCGCAGGTCCTGGATGACGTCCAGGGTCGCGGGGTCGCTCAGCATCCCGCTCGCGCTGAGCGTCCCGGAGAGCGAACCGAGGGAGTCGGGTGATTCCGAGACCTCGAGCCCGAGCGACCGGAGAACGTGGCCGAAATCGAGGTCCTTCATCGAGGCCTGGAGCTGCGTCTTCGGCTCGGGTTTGCCGGGAAGGACGATGAGGCTTCCGCTCGTTTCGCCTCCAAACCCCGCGAAGCGCCAGGTCGCCTGGAAGTCCCGGCGCGGATCGCCCTCGGCATGGACGCCGCCATTCACGACCCCGAGGTTCTTTGATACGGCGCCCTCCACGGCGATCGCTCCGAGGGCGTCGAGGCTCAAATCGCGGGCCCGCAGGTCGTACGTCCGTCCGCGCGGACCCGAGCCCCTGATGAAGCTCAGGCCCCCCAACGGTGTCTCGAGCAGCGCGGAATTGCTATCCACCTCCCAGCGGGTTGGATTCGCTCGCGCTTCGAACTCCGCGGGAAGGGTGAGGGTGACCTCGCCCAGCGCCACCCGCGCTAGAAAACCAAAGCCTTTCGACCCGTGAATACGCGGATGGACGGAAAGCCGCTCTATCCGCACCGTCGCCTTGCCCGGTTCTTCGACCACGACATCGGACATCCGGAAAGGCGGGAAGAGACCGACGTGGAGTTCAGCGAAACGAACGCCAATGCCGAGCTTCTGCGCTTCGCTTGCGATCCGCGCGGCGATCCTGCGCTCCGCGTATCCCGTGACCAGCCTGAAGATGGTCGACCCGATCAGGAGGATCAATCCGAAGGTGATCCACGGGCGGCGGCGTCGCATGTCGGCCAAGATGAGGCGAGTTTAGTTCTGGGTTTCGCAGGGTGTCGCGCGGGCACGCGACTTGCAATGCAGCGGCGCCATGATGCAACCACGAACGCTCGCGTTCCTTCCTCTCATGATCCTGGCTTCGAGTGCGGCGTCGCAGTCACACGAGCCCCCGAAGCGGATCCAGGCCGCGGAAGGGGTGTACGTCTTCGTCACTCCGCCCTATGGCGACGTCGGCTTCGACGGAAATTCGGTCGCGATCCTCTCCTCCGAGGGCGTCCTCGTCTTTGACACCAACGGCACGAAAGCGGCGGCGGAGGCGGTTCTCGCCGAGATCCGCAAGCTCACCGACAAGCCGGTGAAGTACGTGGTGAACTCTCACTGGCATTGGGATCACTGGTACGGGACGGAGGTTTACCGTCGCGCTTTTCCCGATGTCCGCGTCATCAGCAACGAGAAAACGCGCGGAATGATGATGGGGCCGGCGATCGAGTTCAACCGGC
This sequence comes from Vicinamibacteria bacterium, assembly GCA_031405615.1. GTDB lineage: Bacteria > Acidobacteriota > Vicinamibacteria > Fen-336 > JAGNNV01 > JAGNNV01. The sequence continues at coordinate 2,080 of JANNJB010000421.1, forward strand.
CTGGAATCGACGAGGATCTGCCGGGTTACCTCGACGACCTGATGAAGCGGGTCGCCACCGCCGAAGCGACCACTCCTCCCCCCGCGAACCTGGCGCGGCTCAAGTCCGCTTTGGCCACGGGCCGCTTCTTTCTCGATCAGAAGCGCTCGGTGATGCACACGTTCCCGGATGTCACCTTCGGCGACAGTCTCACGATCCATCTTGGGGAGCGCGAGATTCGCGTTCTGAACCATGGCCGGGCGGTCACACCCGGAGACGCGTTCTTGTACCTGCCGAAGGAGAGGATCGTGGTCACGGGCGACCTGCTCGTGAATCCCGTGGCCTTCGCCCTCGGCGTCTATCCGACGGGATGGCTCAACACACTCGAAAAGATCGACGCGCTCGACGCGGGCCTGATCATTCCCGGCCATGGCGAGCCTCTTCGGGACGAGACGCTCCTTCACTCGACCATGGATGTGTTTCGCGAACTGCTTCGACACGGGAAGGAATCCCGGGCGAAAGGTCTCACCCCGAAAGAGGCGATCGCCGCGATTTCACCCGCACTTCAAAGACTTCGCACGCGGATCACCGGAGACGATCCGCGGATGAACCAGCAGTTCGATCTCTACCTCGTCTCCTGGTACCTCCACCGCGTTTACGACGAACTCGCGGGACCGCTCACCGACGCGATCGCCCCGCCCCCTCAGGGCTAACGACCCGCAGCGGACCGAAGCGCCGGTAAGCTTTCGGGGAACCCGGAAGGAGACGCTCATGACTCGCCTCAGCTTCGCCCTGCTCGCCCTCACCGTCCTCGCCGCCTCGTCCGCCTCCGCCGCCCCCGCCGCCCCCGCCGCCCCCTGCACCACGGCCTCGCCCGAGTGCGCGGAGTGGGTCACGCTCGGCGGCGGACCCCAGCGCTCGCTCGTCTATCGAACGTATCCGCTCGACGTGAAGAACGAAGCGATCACCCGCGTCTTCGTCCTGATCCACGGGGCCGGGCGCGACGCGGACAACTATTTCCGTTCGGCCACCGCGGCCGCTTTCCTCGGAAGCGCCATGGAGAACACGCTCGTCATCTCGCCGCGCATGGCCAGCAACGACGGGAGGGGGTGCCAGGACGTGCTGGGCGAGAACGAGATCAGCTGGCACTGCAGTACCTGGCGCTCGGGTGGGCCCTCGATCACGCACCCCTTGCTGACATCGTTCGACTTCGTCGACGAGATCCTGCGCAAGGTGGCGCGCAAGGACGTATTTCCGAACCTCAAGGCCATCGTGGTGGCCGGGCATTCTGCGGGCGGCCAGGTGGTGAATCGGTACGAGATGACCAACCAGGTGCATGACACCCTGGGCGTGCCCGTCACCTACGTCGTCTCGAATCCCTCGAGCTACGCATACCCCGACGACGCGCGGCCGACCATGGCCGCCTATGCCCTGACCGCGAACGCTCCGGGATACCTTCCGCAGGCCCCCGCGGACGCGCCGCCTTTCCGACCGCTCGGAGACGCACGAAACTGCGCGACCTGGGATCAATGGCCGTTCGGCCTCAACCACCGAAGCGGCTACTCGGCGAAGCAGACCGACGATCAGATCAGGAAGCAGATGGCGTCGCGCCCGACCACGGTTCTGCTCGGCGAACTCGACATCCTCCCTCTCGCAGGGTTCGACAGTTCCTGCCCCGCCATGGCCCAGGGACCCACGCGCCTTGCCCGCGGGCAGGCTTTTACCAGGCGGGTGAACGAGAAGTTCGGCGCGAAGCACACCGTGACTATCGTCCCCCTCTGCGGGCACAACGCCCGCTGCATGTTCACATCGGAAGCGGCGCTGCCCCTGATCTTCCCGCCGAATTGAGGGTCAGAACTCGCGCAACTTCGCGGCGGCGCGTTGGGCGCGGGTGCTGGATGGCTCGATCGCGAGCGCCCGCTCCGCGGCCGCGAGGGCCTCGGCCGGTCGTCCAAGGGAGACCAGCGCGTCGGAGAGTAGAAGGTGGCCGGCCACCGACCGCGGATTCAACTTGAGGTGGAGATCCAGAACCGCCTTCGCTTCGCGGGCGCGGCCGCGCCATCACAGTCCAACCGTCAGTGAAATGTTTGACCAGATGAAGCTTGAGCGCATTGAAAAGGTCATAACCGATAGTCAGCGTCAAGAGACAGAAATTGAAATTCGCCATATCCCCATTTACGACCACCAGGCCGCGAGAAACCGTCAACGTGAGCGTGACCGCGAGCACGCTATCGGGACGGCACGTTGACTCGGATGGGTTGGAAGCGGCTGATGCATCCGGTCCGCCAGGAGATCGACGCCTTGCTGCTGCGCGGCGCGTTCAGCGGCAATCCTCGATTCGTGGGCATGTGCAACGAATTGTACGACCA
>JANNJB010000422.1:0-4944 GCA_031405615.1 Vicinamibacteria bacterium
GCTTCGCCCGCCGGTTCGTGCACGGGATGCTGCCGGGCGACACGCGGCCCTTCTGGGCCTCCTTCACCCTGGACGACGAGAACGAGGACCTGTCGCGGCCCAAGCTGCGATCCGGCGAATCCGTCGCCGCGGCGGTCAGCGCCGCGCTCGACCTCGGCGTGGGCGCGGTGCTGTTCAATTGCAGCCAGCCGGAGATCATGGCCGGGGCGGTCGAGGCGGCACAGGCCGTGCGCCTGGCGCGCCTGGATGACGCCGGCGCCGGCACGCTCATCGGCGTCTACGCCAATGCCTTCGTGGCGCAGAAGGCGACGGCGGCGGCGAATGAGGGGCTATCCGGCATCCGCGCCGACCTGACGCCTTCGGCCTATGCCCGATTCGCCCTGGAGTGGCGCAAGCTCGGCGCCGACATCATCGGCGGGTGCTGTGGCATCGGTTCGGAGCACATCGCGGAACTGAATGGCCTGCGGGTCGGGATGCTCGAAATTCCGGTGGCTCCCCTTACCTCCGCGATTCACGAACCGAAGCGATGAAGGACTGCACCGCGTAGCCGGAGCTTCTTTACTTTCGGGCCGAAGCGGGCGTCGCCGAGGACAGGAAAAGAGCGTTCATCATCGGTATGTAGGTCGCCCACGACTGGGCGCGGTATTGCGGCCGGAAACCGAACAAGACCACCTTCCCCTGACCCATAGGCGCTTCGACGAGAGCCGACTTTCCGTTCAGCATCTGCCCGCCGAGCAGCCAGCCGGAAAGAAGCGCGTTGTCGGAGTCGTAGGTCAAAACACTGCGCCCGCCCGACACCTCGAACGCGGGCGAGAACTCGAACCAGACCATCGATCTCGCGTCGAGGCCGGCGGCGAGAGGATGCGACTGATCGACCTTCGCGTCGAGGATGGCGCCCGGGCAGTAGAACTGGGCGGACTCGGGGCCGCGATTGCCTCCGCCGCCGCGCCTCGAACCCAGACCCGCGAGCACGTTCTTCACCGGCGCGCCCATCTGGGCGAGCAGTTCGGTCGCGTTGTTGAACGCGACGAGCGTGCCCCCCGCTTCGGCGAAGGCCTTGAGGGCCGCGACACCTTCGGCACCGAGGCCTCCCGCGAACTCATCCGCCATCTCGCCCCTGGGGTGACCCTCGATCATCTGGCGGGCGGTGGAATCGGGCAGGATGATCGCGTCGAACTTCGTCCGCAGGTTCGCGCCGCGAACTTCGGCGTCGTGCAATGTCACGTAGTCGAGGCCGAGGCTCTTGTCGAAGATGTAGCGCGTCCAGCCCTCGTCCATGGAGGCCACATAGCTCTGATACAGGCCAACCCGCGGTGTCCTCAGCGCGAGCGTCGCGGGGGCCGGTTTGAACCGAACGCCCTCGGCCTTGACGCCGAGCGACTCGAACACGGGCGCAGCCTTCGCCCGCGCCGCGGCCGGGACCAGCAGAGTCCCGGCAGGGTAGGACTTGCCTGCGGACGTGAAGGCCTCGGTCGCCCAGTTCACCGCCACCCCCGACTTCATCAGTCGATAGGCGGCCATGAGATCGCTGTTGCGATGTCCGAAGGCGAAGTGAGTTCCCGGGCCGGTGATCGAGCCCTTCGCAATCCCGATCTCGGAAACACGCTCGAGGTCCGCGGTAAAGGGGGATTTCACGTGATCCGCCTCGACATTGAGAAGAAGCGGGAGCGTGTGCGCGGTCACGTCATACGGCCGTTGCGGCGGACCACCCGGGTACTGACGGAGATCCGGATATTTCTGCCGCTCCAGCAGCGACTTCACGATCCCGGAAGACGGCTGCTGCATCGAGATCACGAACGATCCGGCCGGATACGGCTTGCCCTCGGCGGTGAACGGCGTCTTCGCGCGCTGAATCTCCACCGCGTTCCACTTCATGACTTCGAGCAGCTTCGCCGCGGTGACCGGGTCCTTCTGCTCGGCGCTCACCACCACCGCGAAGGGTTCGCTCCGCGCGCTGGCCCGGCGGTTCACGGCCAGGAAGTTCTGTAGCCAGTAGTCGCGATTGCGGGCGCCGTGCTCGAGCAGCGCGAGCGAGGCCGAGATCTGGTAGTCGACGATGTCGCGCAGACGCCAGGTCCCACCCATCCAGGGAGCCGGGAAGTTCCAGCTCTGCTTCTTGGCGTCGTAGCCGATGCCGATGCCAAGCTGTTCGAACTTCATCTCGAGCGGCGTCGCCATCTTTGCGGACGCGCACTCGGTGAGGATCCGGACACCTCCGTGATTCACGGGGTACTGCCGAGCGGGCGAGAAGCCGTCGTACATCGCGTTCACGACCACGCCCCGCTTGCCTTCGGCGGTGAGACGGGCCGCGATGTAGGCGCCGATGCTGTTGGTGGCGGCGATGAGCGAGGGATCGACGCTCGGCTCCCACGGGTCGACGTAGGGGGGCGCGAAAATCCGCGCGGCGGTCCTGCCCATCTGGTGGAGGTCGTGGACAATCTGCGGCTTCCAGCGGTCGTAGAGCAGAGTGGCGGTGGCCTGGCTCTCGGCCTGGCTGAACATGTACCAGTCACGATTGTTGTCGTGGCCGTTGTAGTGGTGATACAGGAAAGGGACCTCTTCACCCTCCCAGGCCGTGCCAAGACTCTTCTTGTACCAGTCCACCACCATCTGGGTTCCGTCCGGATTGTGGCCGGGGAGCATCACGATGACGGCTTTGTCGAGGATTTCGAGAATGCGCGGGTCGTCGCTCGTGGCCAGGAGGTGCGCCAGTTCCATCGACGTCTGTGGCGCGGCGACTTCGGTCGCGTGGATGCCGTGGTTGTGCGCAATGATCGTCTTGCCGGCGGCGATGAGTTTCTTCGCTTCATCGTCGGAAAGACCGCGGGGATCGGCGAGGCGCAGGTTCGCCTGACGAATCGCCTCGAGATTTCCCATGTTCGCTTCGGACGTGATGACCACTGCGAGGAAGGGCTTTCCGAGCGTGGTCTTGCCTTCGCCATCGAGCTTCACGCGCGATGAAGCGGCGTCGAGTTTGCGGAAGTAGTCGACGATCTGGTTCCAATCCGCGAGCTTCCGGTCGGACCCCACCTTGAAGCCGACGACGGATTCCGGGGTGGGAACTTCGGCGGCCCGGCCGGCGGTGACGAAGGCGGCCAGGAACGTCAGGCACAAAGCGGCGCGAACAGTCTTTCTAATCACGGATCTCCTTGAATGCCGTGAGAATAGCGGACGGTTCGCCGCTATTCGCTGCGGAGAGTCAGCAGCGGATCGACGCGGGTGGCCTGGCGCGCGGGAAGGTAGCTCGCGAGCAGGGCCACGGCGATGAGGGTGAGCGCCACGCCGCCCAGTGTGGCGGGGTCCGTCGGACTCAGATTGAAGAGCAGACCGCTCAGAAAGCGCGACAGAGCCACCGCACCCACGAGTCCGGTCACGATCCCGGCGATGATCAACGTTCCCGCGTTTTTCATGACCATGCGCATCACGTTCGCCGGCCGGGCCCCAAGCGCCATGCGAATGCCGATCTCGCGCGACCGCTGGGTCACCGCGTAGGACATCACTCCGAAGATACCGAGGGCCGCGAGGAGAACCGCCATCGACGCGAAGAGGCCCAGGAGAAGCATGTAGAAGCGAGGCTGGGAGATGGAGCGGGCCACCAAGTCCTCGAGTGTCCGCAGACGCGCCACGGGAATCTCGGGATTGAGCTCGCGCACCGCCGACTCCACCGCGGGCCCGAGAGTCAAAGGCGGGACACTCGTCCGCAGCAGCACGTCCATGCTGCCCACCGGAAGCTGGGCGTAGGGGACATAGATCTCCGGGACGACATCCTTCGCGAGGCCGAAGGACTTCACGTCGGCCACGACGCCGACCACCTCACCGCCCGCCTTCGGCAAACCATCAGGACGGCGCCAACCGAGGGTGATCCTCTGGCCGATGGGATCTTCGCCCGGGAAGTACTTGCGAACCGCAGCCTCGGTCAGCACCACCACGGAAGCTGAGCGCGCGTTGTCCCCAATCTCGATCCCCCGCCCTCGGATCAGCGGGATGCCCATGGCTTTGAAGTACCCAGGCGTCGCCGGTCGCATCTCCATCGACGGTTGTTGAGCGGGCGGCAGCGGCGGGCGGTTCGCCACTTCGAACGAGATGTTGATCTGGGTCCCATTCAGTGGAAGGCCCACGATGGCGGCGGCGGCGGTTGCGCCGGGCAGGCCGTTCAGTCGTTCGAGAAGGCGGTCGAAGAATGCCACACGAAGGGTTTCGTCCTTGTAGGCCTGGGCCGGTAGCGCGATTCGAAAGGTCAGTGCGTTCTCGACGTCGAAGCCGGGCTTCACCTGCTGGAGCTGGGCAAAGCTGCGGAGAAGAAGGCCGGCGCCCGCCAGCAACATCATCGCCAGCGCCATCTGCCCAACCACCAGCCCGCCGCGAACCCTGGCGCCGCGGCCCGTGAGCAGCCCTCGGCCACCTTCGCGGAGGGCCTGGGCAGGGGTGCGGCGCGCCGACATCGCGGGTAGCGTCCCGCAAAGCAATCCCGTAAGGAGCGAGACAAGGGCGGCGAAAAACATGACGGTGCGATCGACCCTCGCCTCGGTCAGGCGGGCAACGCCGGTTGGTTGAAGGGCGATCAGGCTGTCGAGCGACACCGATGCCAGCATCAGCCCCGCGACACCTCCGCAACGAGTTGCCGGATCAATTCCCAACGGGGGTCTTCGCCCTCCTCCTCCCCTTCGACCTCCACCTGCTGATCCACGGGCAGCAGTTCGCGGCTCTTGATATACATGAGCGTGGAGGCCATCACGAGAAATTCGCCGGCAATCTCGAGGTCGAATTCGCGCATGAGGTCAATGTGCGCGATGAATTGCGTGGCGAGCTTGGTGAGGTTGACCTCGTAAATGTCCACCTCCTCCTTCTTGATGAGATAAAGGAGCAGATCGAGCGGGCCTTCAAAGACCTCAAATTTGACTTTGTATTCAGCCATGACAACCGCCGGCACAAACCGGACGCGGG
>JANNJB010000423.1:0-5456 GCA_031405615.1 Vicinamibacteria bacterium
GGTACATCGCCTTTCATAAAAACCGGGGTTACAGGGCTGTTGGTATGGCCAATGTCAAAACCTCTATCTCTTAAGCCGGTTTGCCCTCCCGCAGAATGACCCGGCGGTCGGACCCGTGTCAGTTCGCCGACGCCAGCCAGCCGTCCTTCAGCCGGATCACCCGGTTTCCGTAGGTGGCGTTGGTTTCGGAATGAGTGACCTGAATGATCGTGGAACCCTCTTCATTGAGTTTCTTGAAGAGCTCCATGATCTCGCGGCCCTGGTCGGAGTGGAGGTTCCCCGTGGGCTCGTCGGCGAGAATGAGTTTGGGTTTCGCGACGATGGCGCGGGCCACGCCCACGAGCTGCTGCTGGCCACCGGAGAGCTGGGAAGGGTAGAGGTCCTTCTTGCCCACGATGTTGAACTTGTCCAGCGCATCAGCGACGATGGCCTGCCGCTCGCCCTTCTTGAGGTCGCGGTACGAAAGGGGCAGCTCGAGATTCTCGTAAACGGTCAGGTCGTCGAGGAGATGGAAGCTCTGGAACACGAAGCCGATGTTCCGCTTCTGAAGCTCCTGGCGGTCGCGCGGCTTCAGCTTGTTCACGATCTCGGCCCGGAACTCATACTCACCGGTGAAGTCACCGTCATGCATGCCGAGGATGTGCAGCAGCGTCGACTTCCCCGCCCCCGACGGTCCCATGATCGAGACGAACTCTCCTTCGGCGATCGAAAGGGTGATGTTCCGCAGGACATAGACGCGGCCGGCGGCCAAGGGGTACGACTTCTCGAGATTGCGTAGTTCGATCATTAGGGTTTCTTGGGTCTCCAGGGGCTCAAATCTAAACGGGTTTCACTCTTCCCTCAGCGTCACGATCGGGTCGACCTCGACCGCGCGGCGCACCGGGATCCACGCGCACAGGAGGGTGAGGATCAAGACGGCGCCTCCGGCGAACGCGAGGGTGGCCGGATTGAGGGCGTCGACGCCGTAAAGCAGGCTCGACAGGCCGCGCGCGGCCCCAAGCGAAAGGACGGCGCCCGCCACGAGGCCGAGCCCGGTTACCGCTCCCGCGCGCGACAGGACGAGACTCGCGATCGCCCGCCCGGGCGCGCCGAGCGCCCGCCGCACTCCGATCTCGTGGGTCCGCGAGCCGACGAACTGGCGGAGCAGCCCGTAGAGGCCCATCCCCGCGAGGAGAAGCGCCGCCCCCGCGAAAAGCCCCATGAGACGAGCGAAGAACCTCTGCTCCCAGGTCGTCGAGATCCTGACCTGCTCCATCGTCCGAACCCCGAAAAGGGCGATGCCCGGATGCGCGGCCTTGGCGAGTGGACGCAATTCCGCGATGAGAGGCGCGGACGGGCCGCTCGTTCGCGCCATGACCGCCAGGGTTCGCGATCCCAGGCGGGCGTAAGGAACATAGAGCGCCCGTCGGGCCGCGCCGGTCTCCTCCCCGAACTCCTCGTACTGGACGTCCGGCGCGACCCCGACAATGGTTCGCCACTCGTGGGTCGTTCCCGAGCGAAGCGCTATGGCGCGGCCCACGACATCGCCTCCGCCGATGGAGGTCGCGAGCGACGCGCTCACCAATACCGACTCGGAGGCCGGATCCTCGAACTCCGCTCTCGTGAAATCCCGTCCGCGAAGTATGGCCGTCCCCATGGTTTCGAATAAACCGTCGCTCGCGCCCACCACGGTCGCGGGAATCTCCTCTTGCGGAGGCGCACCCACGTCTTTGACGAGCATCGCGGTCGGACCGCCATCGTCCGCGGGAATCGAGGTGGTGACCGCGGCGCGAAGCACGCCCGGCCGCGACGCCAATCCGTCGGTGAGGCTTGCGAGGGCGCGGGCTTTGGCGTCCGGCGCATCGACCTCGTCGCCGGAGAGATACAGCCGGGCGGTCAACAGTCCCTCTTCACGAACGCCGGCATCCGCCTTCTGGAGATTGTTGAAGGACTGCATCATGAGTTCCGCCGCGACCACAAGGGCGAGACACGCCGCGACCTGCACCACCACGATCCCCTCCTGGAGAACTCGCGTGCGCGGACCGCGCGAGACGGCGCGTCCCGCGTCCTTGAGATCAACTCCCGGATGGATGGAGGCCGATCGCCACGCCGGCAACAGACCGGCGACGATGGTGGTCAGGAGCGTGAGAGCGAGGCAGTAGCCGAAGGCGGTGGCATCGACCTCGAAGCGCATCCAGTAGGGCGGAGCTTCCGGGAAGGAGGCGACAAGGCGTGGCACCGCGACGCTCGCGAAGACCCAACCCAGCACCGCTCCCGCGACCGAAAGCACGAGGACCTCGGCGAGGAGGTCACGGATCAGCGTCCCCCGCGATGCGCCGAGCGCCACTTTGAGTGCCTGTTCCCGGCGACGGTCCACGGAGCGCGCCACGAGAAGGCCCGCGAGATTCGCGCAGGCGATGAGCAGGACCATGATCACGGCCGCGAGCAGAGCGGACATCGCCTGCGGCGTTCCCCCCACCAGGGATTCGGGGAATCTCGCGGTCTGGAGTCTGAAGTCCTTGTGCGAATCGGGAAGCCCCCGCTCGAGTTCCTGGCTCACCGGAAGCAGGCGCGCCGCAACCGTGTCCATCCCCTCCCCCTCCGACCGCAGGCCCAGAACCTGGAGGAAGCGGGCGTCCACGGTGGGCGCCGTCTCGGGCTTGTAGGCGAGCCACAAATCCTGTCGGACGGGAAAACCAAAGTCCTTCGGCATGACTCCGATCACCTCGAGACCACGCCCATTGACGAGGATCTTGCGCCCCACGATCCCGGGGTCCGCTCCATACTGACGGCGCCAGAGAGCATCGGAGAGAACCAGCCCTGTCTCGAACCCGAAGTCGCGCGCATCTTCGTCGCGCAAGGTCCTCCCCATCGCGGGTTGGGCGTCAATGAGGGCGAAGAGACCGGCCGTGACCGACGCCCCGCTTGCCCGCACGACACCTTCCTGACCGTCGAGGGTGAAGTTGCGGAACACATAGGCCTCGACCTGGTCCAGGCCCGGCTTCGACGTTCGAACCGCTTCGAATTCGGGCCAGGAGAGCTCGGCATCGTCGATCTGCTGGGCCCGGGTCGGGTGCAGCGAATGGAGCGAGACGACCCGGCCGGTGTGGCGCCCGAAATCCGCCTCCACGAAGAGCACGCTCTTCACAAGGCTGAAGATCGTGGTGTTCGCGCCGAGGCCGAGCGCCAACGTGAGAACGATGATCGCGGAAAGACGCGGGTTCCGGCTCAGCGCCCGGATCGCGTTCGCCACTTCACCCGGGAAGCGGTTCATCTTCACTCCTTCATTCCTGTCTCAATGCAGTGGCCGGCTCGGTCAGGGACGCGTCCCGACCCGGCAGATAACTCGAGAGTATCGCGGCAAGACCCACCACCGCGGACACCGCGCCGAAGGTGAGCGGATCGAAGGCGCGCACCTCGAAGAGAAGCGACTCGAGCGTGCGGCCGAGAACAATCGACGCGAAGAGCCCAAGGAGGAGGCCGGCGAGGGTGAGCTTCAAACCGCGCTGCATGACCAGATTCAGAAGGTTCCCCGGCGTGGCGCCGAGGGCGAGCCGGATCCCGAGTTCGCGCCTCTGATCCCCCACCGCGCGAGCGAGGATTGCGTAGATCCCCTGGAACGCAACGACGAAAGCGATGAGGGCGAAAAGACCAATGGCGATCGCGTTCAGACGCTGTGGTCCAAGCATGGCGTCGCGACGCGACTCGAGCCTTTCGAGCTGACCCAGCGGGACGGTCGGATCAGCGCGGCGCAGACCCTCCTTGACGACATCGCCGAAGGCGGCCTGGGTCATTCTGGTCTTCACGACGATCGAACCCCAGCGCTGCCAGCCCGCGATGTGCTGCTCGTAGGGCGCGTAGAGCGTCCGGAAATCCCGCCCCTGCAAGGTAGCCCCTTTGATATCCCTGGACACACCCACGATGGTCATCCACACGGGTGGCCCCTGCGTCCACCCCACCCACGCCACCTGCGCGCCGATCGGGGTCTTCGTCGGCCAGAACTCGCGCGCGAATCGTTCATTGATGATCGCGACCGGCTGGGTCCCTTCGCGATCCTCCGGCCCGAAGGCGCGACCCTCGATGATGGCGGTGCCGATCGTGCCGAAGTAGTCCCCCATCACCATCCGGGCCCGCGCTCCCACGTTCTCCACCGGCATGGCCTCGGGCTTCGTCGCGAAGCGTAGTCCGCCGCCCGCACCGCCGCGCGGATCCAGGGGCGGGGTGAGGACGTACGCGGCGCTTTCGATTCCATTCGCGGTCTTCACGTGATCGAGAACCTGGCGGAACACCGAGATCTGCTCCGGAATCTTGTCGAGATAGCGCGACTCCGGCAGTGTGATCGTGGCCATCTGAACCTGGTCCGGATTGAAGCCGAGCGGAACCGCCTGGAGCCGTTCGAAGGTGCGGAGCAGCAGGCCGGCGCCCACGAGCAGAAGAACCGCGAGAGCCACTTCGAACCCCACGATCCCGTCCATGATCTGACGTGTGCCCCCGGAGCCGCCGCGCCCCGCGGTCCGCAGATAGGGCGCAAGATCGCCCCGCAACACTTGAAAGGCCGGGAGCGCCGCCATCAAAACGCCCGCGACGAGGGATGCGAGCATCGAGAAGCCCAGCACCTGCCCGTCGAGCGAAATCGCCCACGCGCGGGGGACGCTGCCCCCCACAATCGCCATGAGACCATCGCGAGCGAGCACCGCCATGAGCGCGCCCAAGGCGCCGCCGAGGGTCGAGAGCATGAGACCCTCGAGCACCGCATGCCGCGCGATCGCACGCTGGCTGCCGCCGAGCGCGAGGCGAACCGCGTATTCCTCACGCCGGCCCGCGGAGCGCGCCAGCAAGGACGTGGCGAGGTTCACGCTCGACGCGAGGACCACGATGCCGACGCCGAAGAGCAGGACCAGAAGAGCCCGGCGCGCCGAGCCCACCATGAACTCGAGCATGGATATCGGAACGACGATCTTCCCCCGGTTGGTGTCGGGATAGGCGGTCTCGAGTCTTTGGGAGATGGCGGCCATCTCGGCCACCGACTCCACAAGCGTGACGCCTTCGCGCAGACGTCCTATCGCGTCGAAGTTGTTCGAGCCCCGCGTCTCGAGCGCCCAGGGAACAAAAGGCGGCGGCACCCAGAGGTCGACGTCGTCGCGGAGGAAATCCAACTCTTCCGGAGCAACGCCGATGATTGTGGTCTTGATGTCGGAGAGGCTCACCACGCGCCCGATCACCGAAGGGTCGGACCCGAACTGCCGCTTCCAGAGCCCCTCGCTGATCACGGCCACCGAAGCTGCGCCGGCGCGGTTGTGCTCGGCCGTGTAGAAGCGGCCCAGCAGCGGAGTCGCCTGGAACACGCGGAACAGATCGGGCTCGGCCACGGATCCGTTGAGGCGGACGGGCTCGCCGGTTCCATTGAGGTCGATGTCCCAGCTCCGCAGGAACAAAGCAATCTCCTCAAGGGTGCGCGAGTCCTTTCGCCAATCGAC
>JANNJB010000424.1:0-4483 GCA_031405615.1 Vicinamibacteria bacterium
GCCGGACCCGGACCTGGACCCTCGCGGGCTTGGCCTCGGGGGCGAGCGTGAACGCGAGTCGAAGACTCTGGCGCTCGGGCAGCGTCTCGAGGGCTCCCCAGATCACGCGCGTCTCACGATCATCAAGCGCCATGGACAGCCTTGGGGACAGGACCCTCAGGAGCGCCTCTCGATGGCGGGAAGCGGTCTCGGGGTCTAGCAGGCCGTAGACCGAATCGATGTTGAGTTCCCGAGCCGCGTCGAAGTCATGAATGACGAGCGTGCCCGCGACGCCGCGAGCGCTCAGGTGCAGATCGAGATAGCTGAAAGGCGCGGGGTGGGCCTGGACCGGCCGCGGCGTGGCCAGCAGGGCTGCAAGAAAAACCGCGGCGTGCTTGAGGCTCACCGCTATTCGAGAATGCGGGCGCGAGGTCTAGCGAAGCTTCGCGATAATCGCTTTGATGTCGCTCCGCATATCGGACTCCATGATCTCGAGTCTCACGACCTCGGCACCGCCTGTCGGATCGACCTGCGGTTGGGTCCGGATGTACCGGCTAAGCGCGGGCAGAGCCCGGCGCGCGCCACCCCCCATGCGGCCAAGAGACCTGACGGCGGCCTGGCGAACCGAAATGATGGAATCGGTTTCGAGGGCATAGCCGAGGACCTCGGCGGCATCCGCCCCTGCTGCGGCAAGGGCGTTCGCGGCATCGACGCGCTGGGAGATGGAACCCTTCTGGAGCTGACGAGAGAGTTTGCCGACATCGACCGATGAGGAGTCCTCCACGTTCTCGGCCGCGCGCTTCGCCGCGTCGATCGCCGCCTGGGCGTTTTGCGCAACCTGCTTCTCGTAGTTCGCCACCGCGTCCGCAACGAAGGTATCCGGGCGTCCTGCTGCTTCGGCCGCCGCCAGGGCCGCCTTCGTCTTCGTAAAGTCGGCCACCGTCTTGGATGCGATGCTGGCATCCACCGCCAGGCGATAGTTCGCGCGCGCCATGCCGTTTCGAGCGTCCGGAAGGAGCGCCTTGTCGATCGTGGCCGCCTTCTCGAACTCGGCGATCGCCTCCACATTCTGGCCGGCGAAGATCTGGGCCCAGGCGAGGCCGAAATAGAGCCCCCCGTTCTTGGGATCGAGCTCGATCGCCTTCCGGTAAGCGGCGATCGCCTCACCGGCACGGGGCGGTTTCACGCGGGAGAGGACCCAGCCGTAGTTCGCAAAACCGGCGGCGCTCTTGTAGCCCGGCGAATTGATGAGTGTCACGAGGACCTGGGCGCCCTTGTCCGGGTCGCCGGCCATGCCGAGGAGCAGGCCGTAGTTCGACTTGATCTCGTTGTTGGTGGGGTTGAGTTCCACGGCCTTCGCGTAGGCGTCCTTGGCATCCTCGAAGGAGCGGGTCATGTGGTACGAGTGAGCGAGAAGCGCAAAAGCATCGCCCGCCTTCGGCATGGCCGCGGTGGCCTTTTCGAGCGCGGGGATAGCTTCCTTGTACTGACCCTTGCGGGCGAGGAACTCGCCGTACATCTTGTTCGCTTCGGGGCTTTCCGGAGAGAGCTTCACGAGTTCGCTCGCGTCCTTGAGCGCGCCGTCGAGATCGCCGGTGCGGAACTTCATCCAGATAAGCGAGGTGCGCGCGGGCGCAAAACCGGGGTCGATGGTGATCGCCTGCTGAAGCGAAACCTTGGCCTGGTCGTAGTTGCCGCGCGCTTCAAAGAGCTTGGCGACCACTACGTGCACCTGGGGATCCTTGGGAGCGAGGAAGGCGCCCTGCTGACCCTGGGCGATGGCGTCGCTCCACGAAGGATCGTTGCCGTTGAAGTTCTTCTCCGCCGAGATCGCGTAGCCGAGGACCGCGAAGGCCGCGCCCGAGTTCTTGTCGGTCTCGGTCGCCTTGAGGGCTACTGCCCTCGCTTCGGTCGCCTTGTTCGCGGCAAGCAGGGCGTAGGCGAGACCGATCTGGGCCGTCGTGTTCTTCGGGTCGAGTTCGACCGCCTTCCGGAACGTGGCAATGGCTTCAGCGGTCTGGCCCGAGAGCGCCAGTGCATCGCCTTTTCCGACGTGCGCGGCAGACACCGTGGCCCCCGCAGCAATCGCGGCGTCGGCGGCGGCGTGCGCAGCCTTTGCGTCCCCGACGCGAGCATGGGCGGAGGCGAGCATCCCGAGGGAGTGGCCGTTCTTTTCGGCGGCGACCGCCTTGTTCGCAAGATCGAGCGCGGCCTTGCCGGCGCCGGTCCTGAGCGTCATCTGGGCGGAGGAGGCGAGCGCTCGCGCCTTGAGAGCAGGTGGCGCCGAGGCGCTCAGGTCGACGGCCTTCGCGATGCTCGCCAGGGCATCCTCCCCGTTGCCGTTCATCTCCTGAAAACGCGCGAGTGCCAGGAAGGCTTCGACCGAAGGCGTGCCGCCCGTGAGTTTCACCATCGCCTTGATGGCCTCATCCGGCTTGCCTTTGGCGAACTGCTCTTCGGCCTTGGCAATGGCCTGATCCGTCTTGATGTCGGCCCACGCCAAACTAGCCGCGAAAGAGCCCGCGGCGGCCAAGACGAGCAAAGCACCGAATTTGTTCTTCTTCATTTTTACGTGGACCTCATTAAGAACGTTCCAAAGCGCGCGAGTGTACAAGACAACACAAGTCGGCTCACAGTCCGTGTCCGAGTTTCCACGCCTTTAACCCGGACGAGGGGAAAAGGACTCCGAGTTGCCCGGTTCTTCATGGGTTTCAATACCTAAGACGCGCGGTCATCGCCAAATTCGGTGAGGAGCCTCACGAATTCAAAATTTATCGAAAAAACCTGCAACCATGGCACGCCTGTTGCTCGTCTAATGCTGCAGAAGTCGTAACTACCCTCCAAATACCCTCCAAACCAAACTCTGCTCCCGTAAAGTCGGGAACCTCCCACCAAGGGAGGAACGCTTCGGGAGGGGACGCAGCAAAACGGCTGCGCTCCCTCCCAAAAGCAATTTCTGGCCCAGGGGGCCGGATTCTGGCCCGCCAACTGCAACGGACGGCACTTCGGCTACTCTCCCGCCACCTGAAGCATGACGAGCCTTGAGATTGTCCGACGACGCCCCGAGCACGACCCCGAGCTTTTTGCCCTGTACGCCGAGGTTTTTGGCGGCGGCAACCTCGAACGCAGCCGTCGCCGGTACGACTGGCAGTACTTCGAGAATCCGAACACGCCGGACAACGGTCCGGTGATCTGGATGGCCAGGGAAGGCGACACACTGCTGGGACAGATGGCCACGATGCCGCTTCCGATGTGGTGGGGCGATCGCGAGGTGCGGGCTTCGGCGGGCAACGACTACTTCGTCCGAAAAAGCGCCCAGGGCCGGGGCATCGGAATCGCCCTTTCCAATCGATGGGCGGACGAAGACGACGTGGCGCTGGCCCTCGGGCTCACTCCTTCTTCTTATCCGCTCTTCAAGAAGCTCTTCACCGATGTGGGTCCCGTCCCCTCCTATCTCAAGATTCTCGACGCCACCGCAGTGGCCAGGAAGAAGTGGGGCGCCCTTGCCGGCACAGTGGCGGGACCCCTCTTAGGCTTTGGGCTTTCGCTGATCGTCCGCAGTCCGGGAGCCGGGCGAGATGTGGAGGTCCGCCCGGTTCCAGGCTTCAGCGATGAGTACGACGATCTGTGGCTCCGCGCACGCGCGTCCTTCGCCACCTGCGTGCGTCGCGACGCTCGGTACCTGCGCTGGAAGTTCCTCGCCTGCCCGTTTAGGAGCTACCGCGTGCTCGAAGCGCGAAAAGGGGGAACGTTGTCGGGATACGCGGTCTTGCGCGACGAGGGCGAGGCGGCTTTCACGCGGGGCGTGATCGCCGACCTCTTCTGTGATACCACCGACATCGACACCCAGGACGCGCTCCTGGCCGCGGCGATTTCGGATTTTTCTACAAAGCGCAGGGTGCGGATCGAGGTCTACTGCTTCAACGCACGTCTTGGGGCGGCCCTGCGGCGTCACGGTTTTCGGTCCGGGACTACCGGGGTTCAGTACTGCGTCGCCTACCGGGGCACACCCGACGGCCGGGCGGGAACGAGGACGGTTCTCGACCAGATCGCGAATTGGAATCTTTTCATCGGCGATGGAGACTTGGACCGCGCATGAGTGGCAAGCCTTTCTTTATGGTGGGCGTCGACACGGAAGCCGACGATCAGTGGTCTTTCGAGGGCCGCAAGAGGCTGTCGGTCGAGAACGCGCGGGCCCTTCATCGTCTGCAGGCGCTCTGCGACGCCTACGCCGTTCGGCCTTCGTACCTCGTCACTCATGAGATGGCGACAAGAGAGCCCTCCCGGTCGATCCTGCGTCACCTTCTCGCCTCAGGTAGGTGCGAGATCGGGGCGCATCTGCATCCCTGGAGTTCGCCGCCGTATCGAGAAGAGGATCTGGTGGGTCGATATCCAAGCCAGCTGGACGATTCACTCCTTGAGACCCAGCTCACCGATGTTCGAATGCGAGCCCCAGGTCAGGCCCCAGTCGCGGCAGGTCTGCGCCACGCGCACCGAGCCGGCC
>JANNJB010000425.1:0-4675 GCA_031405615.1 Vicinamibacteria bacterium
GGCGTCACGAAGAGGGCGGTGGCCGTGTATTCCTTGAGCTTGCCTGCGTCGGGCGTTTCGAGTGTGGTGAGTGTGCCCCAGAGCATGGCGCCGATGTACTGGCCGTCGGGGCTCGTGGCCACACCCGCCTGACGGCCGCGCGGGTTGGGTGAAGAGACGAGCCCCTTCCCCGAGAGAATGAAGATCTTCGCGCCATCCTTCGAGTAGCGCACGCCCGTCGGATACCAGCCGGTTGGGATGAATCCCTCCACTTCCCCTTTGCCGTCTTCCTCGATCTCGATCACCGCCACCGTGTTGTTGTCGGCGTTGGCGACGAGCAGCGTCTTTCCGTCCGGCGAGAGATCGAGCGCGTTGGGCGTGCTGCCCGGAGGCATGTTGGGAAAAGGCGCGATGCTGATCTGTTCGGTGGCATAACCCTCGCGCAGGTCGATGTTCCACACCGCGTTCGTGTTGGCGCAGGCCACGAAGAGGTGCGCGCCGTCTTTCGAGAAAGCCATCGCGTTTGGATGCTCGCCCACCTCGATCTCCTTCCGAAGCGTCAGATCGGCGGCGTCAAAAACCAGGACCCTCGACCCGCCCCACAACGACAGGTAGACGGTGTTCGAGTCCTTCGAAACGAGGACCGTGTAGGGCTCGGCGGGGAGATCGATGGTCTTGATCACCGCGCGGGTCTCGAGATCGATCGCGTGAAGTTTTTCGCCGAGCACATGGACGGCGAAGAGACGCTTGCCATCCGGAGAGACCGCGAGACCACCCACGAAGCTGTCGTTCCTCGGTTTCGGCAGGGGGAAGTCGCCCGTCTTCTTGAGGGCGCCGCGGTCCCACGAAAACTCGTCGACCCGGTTCTTCGCGGAGCCCGAGGAATAGAGGCGCTTTCCGTCGGGATGGAAGGCGAGGCCGAGCCAGGCCGACTCCAGCATCACGCGATCGCGGGAGATCTGTTTCGTGTAGTCGTAGACCACGAGGTTCGGCTGGGTGTACCCGTTGTTGGTCACGATCACGTGATCGCCGTCCGGCGTCATGACCATGTTCATCGGCAGATCGCCGATGGTGATGTGCTGGCCCACGGGTGAAATCCGCCAACCGTTTGGAAGAAGGGTGACTTTCGGCGCGGCCATTCGACGCGCCGCAGTCTTCGTGGCCGGGGCCGAGGGTTGCGCGGCGGAAGGGGCGGCAGACCAAGCACCCACGAGGAGGATCGTCGTAACCACGACCTTTGATTGAACCCGCATCAGTTTTTCTCTCCGCGAAGAAAGGCCGCGTTCTCACGCAGGCTCGTGGCCACTCGCCTCAAGGTCAGCACCGATCCGGCGAGAGGAGGAGAGAGAGGCTTCACTTCCTTCATCCACTCCATCAGGGAAGGCGAAACCGTGGCGAGTTCGCGGAGCTGTTCGGCGACGCGGGCGTATTCAGGATCCTTGGGGATCTTCTCGAGCGCGCCGTCGATCTCGTTCGCGAGCGTATCGAGGGCTTCCGCAACCTGGCCCTGACGCGACGCCTCGGCGTTGTCGGCCTTCGCCTTCGACTTGGCCGGAGCGTGATCCGCGCTTTCCATCTGCTTGAGCGAACGCGAGATGCCCTCGAGCCGTTTCGTCACCTGGGAGACCGCCGAGAAGGAGACCACGGCCTCGCGCAGCGCCTCGGTCAATGCGGGAGAGATCTTGGTGAACTCGATGAGGGGCGCGGCGAGGGGCTCGTAGTCCTCGGCCGCGGGGAGCCTCATGAGTGATTCCGCGAGCCTCTGGTTTGTGTCCTGGAGGGTGGTGGCGGTCTCGCCGAGAGCCTGGGTGGCCGATTCGATCTGAGGCACCGCGGCCTTGACCGATTCGAGCGACTCCATGAGGCGCGGGCCGCTTTGCGCGAAGGAATAGATGTGCTCGGCGAGAGGTTCGAACTGTTCGGCCTGCGGCACGTCGGCGATCAGGGCCTCGAGACGTTCGACGAGATCGGGCAGTTTCGCCAGAGACGCGGCCACACGGTCGTCGATGGCCGGAGCGGCCGGACGGGCGGGACGTTTTCGGAGTGTTTTCGGAGCCTCGGGCGCGGAAATGGTTTCGTCCGGACCAAAGAGGCCGGGTGCTTGGACTTTCTTCCGGGGAGCCATCAATTGGTGAGCTTAGCGTTCGGCCGGCTTCCGATTCCCATACATCTCAGGGTTCGCCTCAAAAAAAGCGCGCCACGCTATAATCTCCGCCCCTCCGCCCAAGGACGCTTCCGGCGCGGCTCGGGAAAGACGTGAG
This sequence comes from Vicinamibacteria bacterium, assembly GCA_031405615.1. Taxonomy (GTDB): domain Bacteria; phylum Acidobacteriota; class Vicinamibacteria; order Fen-336; family JAGNNV01; genus JAGNNV01. The sequence goes on from JANNJB010000425.1 coordinate 2,241, forward strand.
CGTTCCTCAGTAGCTCAATGGTAGAGCGTTCGGCTGTTAACCGAAATGTTGTAGGTTCGAATCCTACCTGGGGAGCCAGCGGCCCAGTGGAATCTCACCCTGGACTCTCACCCTGGACTCTCAAAGGATGAGCTTGTCCCCAAGATCTCCACGCAGCGTCCGGGCCATCGATGGCCGCGCCAGGAAATCGTGCGGGAAGCCGAGTTCCACCTTCGAGACAGCGTCGAGCCGGGCCAGCATCTCGGGGGTGAAGACGATGTCGACCGCACCCATGGAATCCTCGAGTTGCGCCGCTGTCCTCGCCCCCACGATGGGGATTGTCCCGTGGGCGCCGCGGCCCATGGCCCAGGCGATCGCCACCTGAGCCGACGAGCGGCCCAGTTCATCGGCCACCGCCTTCACCTCACCCGCGATCTTCATGTTGCGGTCGGAAAACCGGTGCCGGTTGGCGGCGACGCGTTTCGAGTCCGGGGTTTCCCAGCCGACCGAATACTTCCCGGAGAGAACACCTCCGCCGATTGGGCCCCATGGCGTGACCGCGAGGCCAAGCGCGTCGGCCATGGGAAGCAGGTCTCGTTCGGGTGTGCGTTCAATCAGGCTGTACTCGATCTGCAGCCCGACGAAGCGGCTCCAGCCCCTAAGCTCCGCGAGAGTATTCGCCTGGGCCACCTGCCAGGCCGGCGTATCGGAGACGCCGATGTAGACGACTTTCCCGGCGCGCACTACGTCGTCGAGAGCGCGCATCATTTCGTCGATCGGAGTGATGAAGTCCGCCACGTGCACCCAGTAGAGATCGATCCGGTCGAGTTGGAGGCGCTTCAAGGACGCCTCCACGGATTGAACGAGGTTCTTGCGCGAGTTTCCCCACGCGTTGATGTCATCGAAGCGCGTGGCGATCGAGTATTTCGTCGCCACCACGAAACGGTCGCGATCGGTCTTCACGAATTCGCCCACGAATTGCTCGGAGGTTCCCTTCGTGTAGACGTTGGCGGTGTCGATGAAGTTGCCGCCCACAGCGGCGAACGCGGCGAACTGCTTGCGGCTCTCCTCTTTCGAAGCGCCAAACCCCCAGTCTTCTCCGAAGGTCATCGTGCCGAGACAGATCTCCGAAACCTTGAGGCCCGAACGGCCGAGAACCCGGTACTTCATTTTTCGATCCCTTTCGTGCGCGGCTACATCATCACCGCAGCCGCTTCGGCCTTGATCGCCTCGAGTTCCTTCACGAGATCAGCGAACCGTTCGTAGGCGTCGCGCCCCGGCTGCTGATCGGCCTGGCCCAGCATCCGGGCGATCGAGGCGAACTGGTCGATGAGCATGGGCTGGGGATAGAAGCCGCCTGCGGTCTGGAGCTTCGCGATCAGCGCGTCGATGGACTTCAATCGAGAAGCGCCCTTCGGGGTGGCGTCGGCTCGGGCCGCGGCGCGAGCCTCGGTGAGCTTCTGTAAGACGCCCCGCGCCTCGATCACGCGCTCCCGGATGTCGAGCAGAAGTCTGGTCTGTTCGACGATCATCGCGTCGGTGACGTTGTCTTTCACGAGGCGGGGATCGGAGAGAACCTTGAGCGAGCGCTCCTGGGAAAAGGCGCCCATGGTGAAGCGGACCTTGTAGTCGCCGGGCGCCACCATCGGTCCGCCGCCGCGCGAACCGGGAATGCCCTGGTGCCGCAGGTCCCAGATAAAGCGATGGGCTCCCGCCTTCGAGGAAAGTGCTGCCGGACCCGCGGGGCGCGTCTGCGGCGCGCGCATCCCCTGCGTCGTTTCCGTCCCCGGCGGCGTACCGCTCGTGAAGGTGCGGAGGATCGAACCCGCTCCATCCAGGATCTCGAGCCGGAGGGGCTCGGTGGCATCCGTGGAAAGCGCGTAGTCGAGGATGGCGCCGGGCGGGATGAACCGGGGATCGGCAGGGCCCGTCATCACGTCGTAACGAATCCGGTGCGCGGTGCGGGGCTCAAGAAGCGCCGCCGGGCCCGGGCCGATCTGCGCGAGCTGATGCAAGGCCTGGACGTTGTCGAGAATCCAAACGCCACGTCCCATCGTGGATATCACGAGATCGCCGCGGAAGACCTTGAGGTCGGTGATCGGCGTGGACGGGAGGTTCAACCGAAAACTCTGCCAGCTCTTTCCGCCGTTGGTCGACACAAACATTTCGAACTCGGTGCCCGCGTAGATGAAACTTTCATGGCCTGGGTCAAAACGGGCCACCCGGGTCGGATGGTCCCCGGGGATGCCGTTCTTTCCATCGGTGAGAAGCGTCCAGCTGACGCCGTAGTCGTCGGTTCGATAAATGTAGGGCTTGAGTTCGCCGAGAAGCGTCCGGTAGTAGGACACGAGCGCCGAGCCCTTGCGGTGCGGTGAATCGTCGATCGACTGGACGCGGCCCATCTTTGGCATGCCCTTCGGGGTGACGTTTGTCCAGGTCTTCCCAGAGTCGCGGGT
>JANNJB010000426.1:0-12166 GCA_031405615.1 Vicinamibacteria bacterium
TGTCTGGAACTCCCGCGACCGCAGTCAGGCTGTTCCTGGGTTCGAAATCAACGATGAGGAGCCTGCCCTCCGGCCGAAGGGCTTTGAGGATGTCGGCCAGCACCTCCTTGGGGGCGGTGAGATGGTGGTACACATCCCGCATGAAGATCGCGTCGCAACAAGCCGTGGGAAGCCCGGTGCGGTTGATTCGCGCCTCGATCAACTCGACGTTCTTCACTCCGGCCTCCGCCAGGTTCCGCCTCAGCGTCTCGAGTTTCGTTTCGCCGAGTTCCGTGGCGAAGACCTTGCCGCCGGGGCCGACCGCTTTCGCGGATCGAATCGTCAGCTGGCCATCGCCCGCGCCGATCTCGCCCACGATGCCACCCGGAGAAAGGGAGAGGACCGAAACGAGCTTCGCCTCTTCCTGGGACGTCGGTCCGTAACCCTGAGCGGAGCCGCTGTGCGGGAGGACGAACAGCGTTCCGAGAAGGAGAAGGGCCGCGCTTCGTGTCATCGAGCGAGACTAGTCCCGGCGACCGCCGGGAGTTGAATCAGAAGCGGCCGGGGCCCACCGAGACGTCGCCGCTGCCCGTGTCCACGTCGATCTTCACCTGAAGATCTCCGCGGCGATAGCCCTTGACCTTGCGCCGCTGCATAATCGCGGTGGCGTCGTCGAAGTCGCTCGAAACATCCCCGCTGCCGACGTCAGTCTTCATCTCGAAACCGATGCTCCGGGGCAGTTTCAACGAGACGTCGCCGCTGCCGGTGTCGGCGCTGATACGCGAGAGTTTCGAGCCGCCCAGATCCAGGGTGACGTCGCCACTGCCGGTGTCGGTCTCGACATCCTCGGCGCCATCCACTTCGAGCGCGATGCTCCCCGAGCCGGTGTCGGCGCTCACGAAACGGGCGCTCGCGCCCGTGACGTTGATGTCGCCGGACCCGGTGTCGAGGTCGATCCGCTCGCCGGTGAACGTGTTGAGCATGCAGTCGCCGCTGCCGGTATCGCACTTGAAGATGCCGCGGCCCGATCTGGCGGTGACGTCTCCTGAGCCCGTATCCGCCGACACCTCACCCTTGAAGTCGCTGAGGGCGATGTCGCCGGAACTGGAGTCGAACTTGAGGGTCCCATCGACGCCGGATCCCTCGATGGCGCCCACCGCGTTCTTGAAGGTCCCGGTGACGCCGCGCGGAATCTCCACGACGACATCCGCATAGAGTTCGAGGCCGCGGCCGCTGCTCACCGACACCCGGACTCCGTCGTAGGTCATGTTGTTGCTGCTCATGCCCGAGATCATCTTGTCGAAGAAACCACCGCCGCTGCTGCCGTTGTCGCGCCCGTATCGGTAGGTGGTGTGATCGGCGAGCGGGTAGATCATCCTTAGAGTGGGAAGTCCGGTCTTCGCGTCGCGGACTTCCTGGAGCTTCAGCAGGTCGGCGGTCTTCTGATCCGCTCCATGCACCGTGGCCGTCACCACCACCTTTCCTCCCGACCCCTGACGGACAATCATGCGCCCGGCGAGGTTTTCGACCCGGAAAGGGCGGCTCGGGTCAGTGAGTTCCGCCCTCAGTGTGCGTGTGACCTCGGCTGAGGCGAGGTTTCCGGCAAGGACCAGGGAGGCGAGGGCGAGGGAAGAAGCGCGCATGGGTGTATCTCCAAAGAGGATCAGTGTCTAAGAGGAGAGACGAAGGCGCAACCCTCAAGGTTCCAGAAGGATCAATCGCCCCGGTGGAAAGTAATCCTGCGAATGGCCGCGGCCCGGAAGGTCCTGGCCCCGTAACCCCGGACCCTGAAGAAGTGGGACACGTGTTCAAACTTCAGAACGAACTCATTCGTTCCCTCCTTCCACGCCGCCGCCGGGAGCGCGAAGCGCACGGTCTTCCAGGCCGGGGCAATCTCCTGCTGTCCGAGGGAGATGCCGTTCACGAACACCTCGAGTTTCTGGGGCGTTTCGCTCTCCATCGCCTTGATCTCGAGAGAGAGACGCAACTCGCCCCGACCCCGGAGCGGCAACCAGAGTCGCCCCTCCCGCCCTTCAACGAAACGGGCGAGCGAACCATCCTCGGATTCGACCGCGGAGAAGCGCCGAGCCGGCCGAGGCAGCCGAAGCCACCAGTCGTCCGCTCCAAGCTCCAGGTCCGATCGCGACCCCTGAAGGAGGGTGGAGCCGGTGTAGCCCTCGAGGAAAGCCACCGCGACCGGCGGGGACATCGCTTCGAGGCCGTCATAAACGGGCCCGGCGATCGAATCAGCGGTGACGCGCAGAGCGGCCTGGACCGGAACGGCGGCGCCGGGCAGAGGCCGAAGGGAATCGACAGCCACGTCGTACTGGTGAACCAGGACGACCAGCACGGCGCAGGCGAGCGCGCCGGTGCGGGCGAGGGCGGGAGTAATCACAGCAAGACCCAGGGCCAGAAGCGGAACCGTTCCGGTGAAACGGCGCACCTGGTACCAGTCGAATATGGACGCGTTGAGGCGCCATTGAAGGAGCAGCACAACGAACGCAGCGACCGCCCACGGCCGGCTCTTGCGGAGAGCGAACGGCAGCCCGAGAACCGCGAGCAGCAGGATCGGATAGGTCGAAAAGAGGCCGCCGCGATCGGAGAGGAGCATCTCCAGCATCCTGGGCGCCGCCGGCGCCGCAAACGCTTCGCCGTGAAGGACCTTGTGGGGCACGAGGAACGGCGTTCCAAACATCGACCACCAGACCGCACTCTGGATCCAGGCGAGGCTTGCGAAACCCGCGAGTGTCGCCGCCCCTTCTTTGACCATCCGGCGGAGGTCCCGGTGGCCCAGCCACGCATCGAAGATGAAGATCGCGGGGACGAGAAGAAGCAGACCGTCCTGCGAGCGGACCAGATAGACCAGACCGCACGCGAGGCCGGCTTTGAAGGCGCGGGAGAGCGTCCCCTTCTCGTGGAGTCGCCTCGCGGCGATGACCACGAGGACGCCCGCGAAGAACTCGATGGCGTGGGCGAAACTCGGCAGCACGCGCATGTAGAAGCGCAGGGGCGACCCGAACCAGACGAGGAGCACGGTGAGCAGGGACGCGAGCGGCCCGGTGAAGGCGCGCAGTTCCCGGTAGAGAAGGAAGAGGCCGGCACCGCCGAGGGTTATCGAAACAAGGCAGGCCGCCGCGATGAACATGGGTTCGGCGCCGCTCACCTCCAGGCCAGGTACGAAGCCAAGAGCGGCCTGGACGAGGTAGAGAGGAAGGAGCAACACGCTCCAGACGAGGGGGGCGCCGATCGGCAGGACGTTCTTCGTGTTCGGGTCCTGGCCGAGCAGGGCGTAGTCGTTGGCGAGGTCGAGATCACGGTCGAAAATGAGGGAGCGCGCGAACGTGAAGTAGTGAAACCCGTCCGCATCGAGCGATCGCGGGTGCCGGAGGTACAAGAAGGCGGCGAGCAGGACCAGCACCAGCAGCGCCCAGCGCTCGCCCCCCGCGCGACGCTCGCTCAGGAAGACGCTCCACACCGCCGCCACCGCCACCGCCACAAGGGTCCACTGAAAGAGCGGGATTCCCGGCTCGAGGCTCGGTCGGATGAGATCGGCCGCGACCAGAGCGAACGCCAGCAGGGCAAGACCGAAGCGGCGGTTCATCAGGGCTTTCACTATACTTTCGGCTGACACGATCCAAGAGAACGCACCAGGCGTCAGGCAATAGGGCCTGCGCAAGAAACGCTAGAAAGACAAATGACCGAACTCACACCCGAAGTTATTCACCGGCTTCCCAAGACGGACCTCCACGTCCACCTCGACGGGTCGCTGCGCATCCCGACCCTGATCGAACTCGCGAAGGAGCGGAAGGTCAAACTCCCCTCGTACACCGTCTCCGGCCTGCGCGAACTGGTCTTCAAGGATTCCTACAAGAACCTCCCGGAGTACCTCGAGGGCTTCCTCTACACCACGGCGGTGATGATCGACGCCGAGGCGATCGAACGCATCGCCTACGAGTTCTGCCTCGACAACCAGGCGGAGGGCGTCCGCTACGTCGAGGTCCGGTTCGCCCCTCAGCTTTCCGTGCGGCATGGCCTGTCGATGTCGGAAGTGGTCCACGCGGTGGACCGGGGCCTGCGGCGCGCCGCCTCGGAGTTCAATCTGCGTCCGGAGGTCCAGAACGGCAGCGAGCCGAAGTTTGTGGCGGGCATGATCCTGTGCGCGATGCGCTACTTCGAGGGTACCTGGTCCGAGGGTTTCGGGAGATTCTTCGAGGCGATGCCCGAAGCGGACCGTTTCGAGCTCTACTCGACGGCCAGCGTCGAGGTCGCGCGCGCGGCGGCTCGTCTGCGAGACGAGGGCTGCCTCGTTGTGGGCATCGACCTCGCGGGTCAGGAGAAGGGCTACCCGGCGGGCGACCACAAACACGCCTATCAGATCGCCCACGAGGCGTTCCTCGGTAAAACCGTGCATGCGGGCGAGGACTACGGCCCGGAGTCGATCTTCCAGGCCCTCGGTGATCTGCATGCGGACCGGATCGGTCACGGGACGTGGCTCTTCAGCGAGGAGAAGATCCACGCCGCCATCCCCAACAAGAAAGCGTACGTCGAGTCGCTGGTGCAGTTCGTCGCCGACAAGCGGATCACCCTCGAGGTCTGTCTGACTTCGAATCAGCAGACCGTGCCGGAGCTCGCGGCCGATCTGTCGAAACATCCTTTCGCGGAGATGCGAAAGCGGAAACTCTCCACCACGTTCTGCACCGACAACCGCCTGGTTTCGAACACCACGGTATCCCGCGAAATCGGACGTGCGGTGGAGGCCTTCGACCTGAGCGCGCGCGAGGTCCGCGACTCGCTCATCTACGGCGTGAAGCGCAGCTTCTTCCCCGGCAGCTACCTCGAAAAACGCCAGTACGTGCGCCAGTTCATCGACTTCGTCGACCGGATTCTCGGGAAGACGGAGAGCACCTAAGCAAGGGCCAGGCGGTCTTGCGGACTCACGCGCTGGCCGCGGAGTCGAGCCTCGCCTGAAGGCTGTTGCGCGCGTCCCGCTCGGTGGCGGTCACGAAGGAGAAGTTCTCCTTGACGATGAGGGCCAGAAAGATCAGCTCGTCGGTGGTGAGGTTCACCGCGATCCGGTTCTCCTTCGGGCTCAAGACCACTTCGTTGAGTTTGTCGCGCAGCAGCTGACGCGCGTTCTGCTCATCGTCGGTGATGAATTGATACTCCGCGCGGGAGATCTTCTGCAGGAACGCCAGTTCGCGATGGTCTAGTGAGAACAGCTTCGACGTGTTGGCCATTGCGGATCCCCCCTCATTGAGTTACGCCCGATTCTAAAGGCTGGCCGAGAGCACGCTCAGCGGACCTGGCCCGGATCGCCGCCCTCGAGAAGCGAGCGCACCCAATCCGAGAACTTCCTGCCCCCTACCGTCTGCGTGAAGAAGGACGGTCGGTTGATGACGCAATGTTCGGTCCCCGCGGCCAGGAAGGCCCGGAAATTGGGGCTCTCGGCGGAGATCTGTTCGACGTTTGCGACCATCTTCGCCGACCACTCGGCCGCGTCGTTCGCGGTGATCGAGCCCTTGGAGAGGGCATAGAAGAAGATCTGCACCGAGTCGGTTCGGGTGTTGAACTGAGAGAACGAGGAGGTCGGGAAGAAGCTCGCAACCGATGTGTACAGCTTCGGCAAAGTGAGGGTGGCAGGATCCACCCGATCGAGCGCAAGGCTCGGTATGAAGCTCGGCCAGGCGTCGGCCACGTTCCAGCTCGCGAGCGTCGTGGTGAAGAATCCCTCGGGAACAACCCCCGCGGCCGAATCCGCGAGCTGCACCATGCGGGCGCCCGGATAGGCGCGTGCGATCTTCGCCGACCACAGGGCCGCGCCATAGCCGCCGGCGCTGCAACCCGCCACCACGACCTGGGAAGGTGCTGTGACATTCTCCCCCGCCCAGTTGAGCGCGGTGGTCGCATTCACCGCACCCTTGTGCTGAATCGCGTAGGGGGCTCCCGTGAACCCTGTGTACGTCGCGGTCGAATTGCCCCAGTGCAGGTCGCCCGTGCAATAGGGAATGTACACGTGGGTGTAGTCCTTCAGAGGGTTCTCTGCGTTGGTGCGGTCGTAGATCCCCTGAAGCTGGCCAGTCTGTCGCGCCGCTTCGGGATCGCTGATGACTCTGCGGTTGTAGACATCCGCTTCGCAGGTCGACCCGCTCCAGCAGGCCCCGCCACCTTCGAACTCGATCAGCAGCTTGGAGGCATCCCCACGATGGACGAAAAAGCGATACGGCGATCCATCCGAGCACACGGTGTCGCCGCCGGGCACAACGGTCTCCCACGCCTGGGGGAAAGCCCGAGGCGCGAGAGCGAAGACAAGGAGGGAAACCGTGGCGAAGCGCTTCATCTTGATTCTCAACCTCAGCTGGCCGCGACGGTGCGTTCGACGCGCTCGACGATGTCCCTGAGCGACGCCCCGGGAAGGAAGACCTCGGAAACGCCCATGATCCGCAGCGGCTCGATGTCCTGGGTCGGGATGATTCCGCCCACGAAGACACGCGTGCTCTCCATCCCCTTCTCCTTGAGAAGGGCCACGATCTTCTGGCAGATCGGGAGGTGCGCGCCGGACAGGATCGAGAGACCGATAATGTCGGCATCCTCCTGCGCGGCGGCGCTCACGATCTGTTCGGGGGTCTGGCGCAGACCGGTGTAGACCACTTCCATGCCCGCGTCACGCAGGGCCCGCGCCACCACCTTGGCGCCGCGATCGTGGCCGTCGAGACCGGGTTTGGCGACGACGACGCGGATCTTCTTGCTGCGCTGGGCTTCGGTCATGAGCAGCGACAAGTATAGGGCTTAGCCTGTTTGCGTCTGGGTGGCCGCGGCCCACGCGATCTTCTCGCGCAGCGCCTTGATCGCGGCAGGGTCCGGGGTCATCGGTTCCCATCCGATACCAAGACCCTGCCCGTCGAATTTCGGAATGATGTGAAAGTGCACGTGGAGGACGGCCTGATGCGCTTCGGGCCCGTTGTTCTGCAGCACGTTGAAGGCGGTAGCCCCCGTCGCCTGCAGCACCGCGCGCGCAATCCTCGGCAGGACCCGGCCGATCGCGGCCGCCGACTCCTCGGAGAGCTTGTCGAGCGTCGGCGCCGCTTCCTTGGGGATAACGAGGGTGTGCCCGGGCGAGAGCGGGTTCACGTCGAGGAAGGCGAGGACGTGATCGTCCTCGTACACGCGATGGCACGGAATCTCGCCCTTGATGATGCGGCTGAAGATGGTCTCGCTCATGACTGGAGTTTAGGGCGAGCCGGCCGGTCATGAGCGCCCCCATCGACTCAAGGACCCGTTCAGTATCTAATTTGCGCGCCCGCTTCACGGAATTGAGGCGTATGCGTCCCAGCGCTTGAGCTTCCTTCTCGGGGCCGCGGGCGTCCGGCCAGGCGAGAGATCCTACTTCGCGTCGGGGGATACGACGAAGGGGTTCACCACGGCGACCCCGCGCAGGACCTGCCCGTGCTGAAGGTCCTCGCTGAGCAGGTGTGTGCACTCGTGGAGGGAGGCGCTCGCCACAACGAGCGCGTCCCACAGAGAGAGACGATAACGATCCTGGATCTCCCAGGCGGTCTCGATCGTCCTCTCGTCGGTGATGAACGGCGCCCAGGCCCGCAGAGCCTTCACGGCGTCCCGGGCGGCCTTGCGCGACAAGCCGGGCTTCAGCTTCTGTGTCGCATTGAAGTAGAACTCGTTCAGCACCTGAAAGCTGATGCGGCCTTGCCGGCTTCGCCAGAGATGGGCCATCCAGGCTCGCGCCCGTTCCTGCTTTTCACGGTGACGGGCGTCGTGCTCGTAGAGCAGGACGTTTGTATCAACGAGAACGAGATCGTTCATACAACTCCGCTCGCTTGGGATAGGCCCGGGTGCTGATCACGGAAGGCTTCGTCGCGAGATAACGCTTCATCGCGGTTCCGTAGCCCTCCTCTTTCCGCATCCGCTCCTTCAACATTTCGCCGACGAGCTTCGAGACGCTGTTGTCCTCCGTGGCCGCCTTGATGCGCGCCCAGCGGGCCACATCCTCATCGACGGTGATGGTCATGTTCTGCAGCTTGGACATGACACGATTCTAGTGTCACACAAGAATCGTGTCCAGCGCTCCCGGCAGGCCTCGTATGTCGGCCCGGCCCGTGAAACCGCCGGGACCACATCCAGGTCCCGATGATCGTGCTTGAAAGTGTTTATTCTCTCGCGCCGCCGGGGTCGCCCGGCCGTCGATCCTCGATTCTACGAGCGGGCGCGCACGGGGCGTCTGGCCGGAAAGGCGTCGATGGCCTCAATACAGGAAGCCCATCGACCGCGGGGCGCCGACGATGCTGCCTGCGTACTCCGCCGGAGAACACCGAGGGTCGGAGAGAACGACCTCCGGAGTCGCGGAGCTTAATCGAGAAGCCCGAGCGAAGCTCCCCCTTGGCGAGGGAACGAGCCGCGGTCGGCCCGCAGCGCTTGACAATGCCCCCCGCGCGGGTCAAAGATCCAATTGTTATAAAGATAGGACAAGAATGACCCCGCAATCCGTCAGCATCGTCGAAGTGGGGCCCCGGGACGGCTTCCAGGTGGAGAAGGCTTTCATCCCCACCGACCTCAAGGTCCGGGTGATCGATTTGCTGTCGTCGGCTGGCCTCAAGACCATCGAGGCCACGTCGTTCGTCAACCCGAAGGTGATTCCGCAGATGGCGGATGCGGACGAAGTCATGCGCCGCATCTCTCGGCGGTCCGGAACGACCTACAAGACCCTGGTGCCGAACCTGAAGGGGGCTGTGCGGGCGATCGCGGCGAAGGCGGACGCGCTCGAGCTGGTGATCGTCGCCTCGGAAAGCTTCAACCGCAAAAACGTGGGCATGAGCGTCGACCAGTCGATCGCGGCGTGCGCGGAGATCGCCGCCGTCGCGGCGACGCACTCGGTTCCCCTCGAAGTTGTCATCGGCACATCCTTCGGCTGCCCGATCGAGGGCGCGGTGCCCGAGGCGCAGGTCGAGCGGATCGCGCGCGCCGTGGCTTCCTTCGGCATCGCGCGGCTCTCCCTCGCCGACTCGATCGGAGCGGGCAACCCAAACCAGGTGACCCGGCTCGTCGCGCGCATCAGGACCGCGCTGCCCGCGATGCCCCTTTCTCTCCATCTCCACAACACGAGGGGCCTCGGACTCGCGAACGCGCTCGCAGGATTTGAGGCCGGCATCGATACGTTCGACTCCGGTCTCGGCGGTCTCGGCGGCTGCCCGGTTTTCCCCGGCGCCACCGGCAATGTCGCCACCGAAGACATGGTGAATCTGTTCGAAGAGATGGGTGTCGCAACCGGCGTGAACCTCGACAAGGTGCGCGAAGCTTCGCGTCTGATGCAGCAGTTCCTCGACCGTCCGCTCCCCTCCTACATCCTTCGCGTCGGCACCACGGCGGAACTTTTCGCCAAAGCGTCCCTCGCCCGCGTTTCCTGAACAAACACAGAGGTAATCGTCCATGGGATACAGACTCGGCATCGACGTCGGCGGCACATTCACCGACCTGCTCCTCTTCCACGAAGAGACCGGCCGGATCTGGCGCGCTAAGACGCCCTCGACGCCCGCCGATCAGTCGGTCGGGGTTCTGAACGGCATCAATGAAGTCTGCAAACGCGCCTCCATCCACAAGGACCTGATCGACTCGATCATCCACGGGACCACCGTGGGCACGAACGCGGTCCTCGAAGGGAAGGGCGGCCGCGTGGGCCTCATCACCACCATCGGTTTCGAGCAGATCCTCCACCTCGCCCGAGGTCAGACGCCCGGCCCTCTCGCGGGCTGGATGATCATGATGAAGCCGGACCCGCGGGCGAGCCTCGAAGATACCGTCGAGGCCCAGGAACGCATGGACGCGCGTGGCTTCACGGTTCGCGCGCTGGACGAGGCCGATATCCGGACGAAGATCCAGCGCCTGGTGAAGAGCGGCATCGAGTCCCTGACCATCAGCCTGATCAACTCGTTCGCCAATCCGGCGCATGAGTATCGGATCCGCGAGATCGCGAAGGAATTGGCGCCGAAGCTCCCGGTGACGTGCTCGTACGATGTCCTCCCGCAGTTCCGTGAATACGAACGTGCGGAGACCGCGGTGTTGAACTCCTACATCCGCCCGAATGTCAGCCGGTACCTGCACAACCTCGAGAGCAAGCTCAAGAGCGCGAAGCTCAAGGCGATCCTGAACGTCCTGCGCTCCGACGGCGGCCTCATGTCCGTGCACGCGGCCGAGGACAAACCGGTCAACCTCCTGATGTCCGGCCCCTCGGGCGGCGTCACCGGTGCGCTCTTCATCGCAAAGCGCGCCGGCTTCCCGAACATGATGACGTTCGACATGGGCGGCACCTCCACCGACGTCTCCCTCAACCAGGGCGAGGCCTCGATCGGCCGCGAAACGAACATCGCGACGTTCGCGTCGCAGAACACCGTCCTGCCCATCAAGGTCGCCTCGGTCGACGTGCGCACCATAGGTGCTGGCGGGGGTTCGATTGCTCACGTCCCGGCGCTCACCAAAGCGCTTCGGATCGGGCCGATGTCCGCGGGCGCCGATCCCGGCCCCGCCTGCTACGGCAAGGGCGGCACTGCCCCCACCGTCACCGACGCCAACGTCGTCCTCGGCCACCTGCCGCCCCAGCTCCTCGGCGGCAAGATGAAGCTCGACGTCGAGAAGGCGAAGGCCGCGATCAAGACCATCGGCGATGCCATCGGCCTCGAAGTCCACGCCGCCGCGGAAGGCATCATCAACATCGTCAATGAGTCGATGTGCGGGGCTTTGCGCCTGGTCTCGGTGGAACGCGGCCACGACCCTCGCGACTTCGCTCTCGTCGCATTCGGCGGCGCCGGCCCGCTCCACGGCAACGCGCTCGGCGCGATCATGGGCTCCTGGCCCGTCATCGTTCCTCCCGCGCCCGGCGTCCTCTGCGCCCTCGGCGACGTCTCCTCCGAATACCGCAACGAGTTCACACGAACCTTCACCTCGACCGTCGACAAGACCCAGCCCGAGGACGTCGTGAAGGCGATCAAGGAACTCGGCCAGAAGGCTTCCGACTGGTTGACGTCGGAGGGCATCACCGGCAACGCGCAGCACATCCGATACGAGGCGGACGTTCGTTACTACCGCCAGGGCTACGAACTTCCCATCGTGGTCAATCCGGAGAAGCTCCTGAAGGGCTTCGGACCGCTGTTGAAGGAGTTCCACGGCACCCACCAGCGGCTCTATCAGTTCAAGATGGACGTTGAAGTCGAGATCGTCAACCTGCGCGCGATCGGCATCGGGAAGACCAAGCAGATCAAGCTGGCGAAGAAGAAGAAGGGCAAACCCGATCCGAAGGACGCCGTGACCGGGTCGCACCCGGTCTACTTCAAGGGCGCGTGGGTGGACACCAAGGTCTACGACCGCGCGAAGCTCGCGCCCGGCCACGTGGTGAAGGGCCCCGCGATCGTCCTCGAGGAAGACTCGACGACGCTCATCCACCCCAAACACCGAGGTGTTGTGGACGAATACTCCAACATCCTCATCTACCCCGCGAAGTAAGGAGGCTTTTACGACAATGGCTAAAGCAAACAAGAAATCCAAGAAGGCCGCGGGGAAAGCGATGAAAGAGGCGAAGAAGGTGAAGAAGGTGAAGATCGACCCCATCACCATGGACGTCATCGAGAACGCGCTCAAGAACGCGCGTTACGAGATGGACGCGACGCTCTTCCGCACGTCGGTGTCACCGTCGATCCGCGAACAGCACGACGAGTTCCCCATCATCGCCGACCCCGAAGGCCGGATGCTGGTCGGACAGTTCGGCAAGCGTCTCGGTGCCCTGCCCATCGCGATCTGCAACGTGCAGGGCTCGCAGGTGACGCGAGAGGCCGCGGGCACCCTGCTCACCCACGCCGGCCCCGAGATCGGCGTCGCGTCCACCAAGGCCTTCACGTCGCAGATCGTGGCCCTGGCGCTCCTGGCCCTGCACCTGGGCCGGCTGCGCGGCTCGCTCACCAACGAGCGCTGCCGCGAGCTGCTGGAGAGCCTGGCCCGGGTGCCTCACCTCATGGAGAACGCCCTGGCCATGAGCGGCCGGGTGGAGGAAGTGGCCAAGTGGATGGCCACCGCCCGCGACTTCCTGTACCTGGGACGCGGCGTCAACTACCCGATCGCGCTGGAAGGGGCCCTGAAGATGAAGGAGACCTCCTACATCCACGCCGAGGGTTATCCGGCGGGGGAGATG
>JANNJB010000427.1:0-3902 GCA_031405615.1 Vicinamibacteria bacterium
GAGCTTGCGGATGTCGATCTGCACATGAAGTTGTTCGAGGGCGCTCTCGGTGAAGCGAAGCGTTTGCTCGAGACGGCGGGTCCGCGCGTGGCCCTTGCCGCCTATGACTGGGTGCTGCGCGCGTCGCACGCGTTTAACGTGCTCGACGCTCGCGGCGGGATTTCGGTGACGCAGCGCGCCTCGATGCTGCTGCAGATTCGAAAGCTGGCGTGTGCCGTCGCCGCTGCGCATGTGGAAGATAGGTGGCCCGCGCCCCCGAAGGCGAAGGAGGGTGCTTAGCGTGGTTCCGACTCGGCTGATCCCGGGCATTCTCGTTGGGGCCCGCGTCTCGCGGCAGCGAGAGGGCTCGCCGCGGCGGGGACGCCTCGCGCGTCGCCACTGGCATGCGATCGATGGAATCGTGTGGCTCCTTGCTCGGCTCGGTGGGCGCGAACGATACGAACGGACAGCGGTTACTCGCGCCCAACGCCCCGCTCGCGTGCGACCCTCTCGCTGCCGCGAACCGCTGCATCTGAGGTCCGGCCGCGGGACCCTTGCATCGCCTTTCCAGTTCCGTCATCCCGGCGAAAGCCGGGATCCACGCGTGACGACAATCCTCATTTCTCTAGCCGCGGGTGTTCGTCGTGGCTGAGTTTCTTTTCGAGATCGGGTTCGAGGAGATGCCGGCGCCCTGGCTTTCGAAACTGGCCGACGAACTCGGATCCACCTTCGAGCGGCTCGCAATGAGCGAGCAGTTGCAGCCGGAGCACGTGGATTGGGCTTGGACCTCTCGGCGGCTTGTCCTCCACGCCAGGGTAAAAGCGCGGCAGGATGATCGAACCGTCCTCGAATGGGGACCGGCTGCGAAGATCGCGAAGGATGCGGCAGGGAACTGGTCGAAGGCGGCCGAGGGCTTTGCGAAGAAACAGGGCGTGGCGCTTGATGTGCTGAAACTCGCACCCAAGGTCGAGGGCTCAGCCGATCTTTACGTCAGCGCCACCAAGGCCATCGCGGGACGACCGACGGGCGAGGTGCTTGCGGGACTGCTGCCTTCGATCCTGCGCGGCTTCAACTTCCCCAAGCGGATGAACTGGGACGCCTGGCTCGACGATGGACGCGGAGCTTTCGAGTTCGGCCGACCGATTCAGTGGCTGGTGGCTCTCCTCGACGGTGAGATCGTGCCCGTCACGATCTTCGATGCCGTTGCGGGTGTGAAAGGCGCGGCTCGGGTGGTGAGCGGACGCCGGTCGATGGGGAATCGTTTCTATCCCCGGGGTGCTTCCGATCGAAGCTTTGACGTGCGGTCCTACGACGATCTCAAGCGTGGCCTCGATGAGCGCTTTGTCGTCCTCGACGCTCGCGAACGCAATACGCGGATTGTGACTCAGGTCGAAAAAGCCGGCGGGAAGAACTCGGGAGAGGCCGCGAAACTCATTGGCGAGTGGGCCGATCTGGTCGAGTACCCGACAGTTGTGGTGGGCTCGATCCCCAAAGAGTTCGCGGATCTGCCGGACGAGGTGCTCGAAACCGTTCTCGCTCACCATCAGAAAGCGATCACTTTGCCGCGGGCGGCCGACGGATCACCTCGCTTCGCTGCGATCTCCGGAGGCGACGATGCAGCCGCGGCGAACGTCGCGCAAGGCCAGGAGCGTGTTGTCATAGCCCGTCTCAAGGACGCGCGCTTCTTCTACAACGAAGATCGTAAGCGCACGATCGAAAGCCGGGTGGACGATCTCGCGGCGGTGACCTTCCACAAGGGCCTTGGCAGCTACAAGGACAAGGCAGATCGAATCTCCCTGCTCGCCACGACCCTGGCGGGGCATGGCGGGCTCTCTCCCGAAGCCACGACCGCGGCGGGCCGCGCGGCTCGCTTCGCGAAGGCCGACCTCGTCACACTGATGGTTCGCGAGTTCCCGGAACTTCAAGGCGTGATGGGCGGCCTCTATGCCCGCGCTTCAGAGAGCGCGGAGGTGGCCTCCGCCATCCGCTGGCACTATCACCCGGTGGCCATCGAGGCCGAGGCCCCCCCGGCGGGACAGCTGACGGCCGCGTCTGTCGATGTCTTCGCCCTGGTGGCCCTGGCAGACAAGCTCGACACGCTCACGGGCTACCTCGGCGTCGGCGTGACGCCTTCGGGAAGCTCCGATCCTTACGGCCTGCGTCGTGCGGGCCAGGGCGTGATCCGGATCCTGCTCGATTTCTGGAAGGGGAAGGCGGTGGATCTGGACGTCGTCGCTGATGACCTCCACCGCCTCTACGGACCCTCGCTGACAAAATCCGCGACCGAACTGAAGACCGCCCTTAGCACCTTCCTCATCGATCGACTGCGGGGTGTCCTCCACGGCCGGGGCGATGGTGAGCCCGGCGAGATCGAGGCGGTGCTGTCCGCGCGCGTCGATCCGCTCGCTGATGTTCGGGCGACCTCGGCCCGGCTGGACGCCCTGGCGACCGTTCGGGAGGAACACGCCGGCGTATTCGCGGCCCTCGCTGAATCGTTCAAGCGCGCCAAGAACATCGTCGGCGAGACGCAGCCGGGCGCCGTCGATCCGACCGCTTTCGTCGAATCGGCGGAGGGCCAGCTCCATGCTGCGATCTTGAAGGCCGAAGCGACGCCGGCCGCAGACCCCGCCGCGCGTCTTCGCGCTGTGGCCGCCCTTCGCGGCGAAGTGGACGCCTTCTTCAAGGGCGTCATGGTCATGGCCGATGACCCGAAGCTCAAGGCCAACCGACTCGCTCTTCTTTCGAGACTTTTAAACCTCGTGTACGAGGTCGCCGACCTTTCCAAGCTGGCAACGCCCGCGGGCGAGAACGCCGCTTCTTCCTAGGAGATAAGACATTGCCCAAGTTCGTCTACTTTTTTGGCGGCGGAAAAGCCGAAGGCCATCGGGACATGAAGGACGCGCTCGGCGGCAAAGGCGCGGGGCTCGCGGAGATGACCAACGCCGGCCTCCCCGTGCCTCCGGGCTTCACGATTTCCACAAAGGCGTGCGCCGTGTTCGAGGCGAACAAGGGAGCGCTCACC
Source organism: Vicinamibacteria bacterium (assembly GCA_031405615.1). Taxonomy (GTDB): domain Bacteria; phylum Acidobacteriota; class Vicinamibacteria; order Fen-336; family JAGNNV01; genus JAGNNV01. The sequence goes on from JANNJB010000427.1 coordinate 3,002, forward strand.
CCTCAGATCGAAGATGAGATCGCCGAAGCCCTCGCGAAACTCGAGACCCTCATGGGCAAGTCGCTCGGCCACGCCACCGATCCGCTTCTCGTCTCCGTGCGCTCGGGCTCGAAGTTCTCGATGCCGGGCATGATGGACACGATCTTGAACCTGGGCTTGAACGACAAGTCGGTGGCGGGTCTCAAGACCAAGACCGGCAACGGTCGTTTCGCCAAGGATTCGTACCGCCGCTTCATCCAGATGTACTCGAACGTGGTCCTGAACATTAACAAGGACCTCTTCGAGCACGAGCTGCACGCGGTGAAGAAGACCGCGAAGGTCAACGCCGATGTCGACCTCAAGGAAGAGCACCTCGACACCGTGATCGAGAAGTACAAGTCGGTGGTCCTCAAGCAGACCGGCAAGCCGTTTCCGCAAGATCCCAAGGAGCAGCTCTCGGGCGCGCGCGACGCCGTGTTCCGCAGCTGGGGCAATCCCCGCGCGGTCACGTACCGCAAGCTCAACGACATTCCTCACGATCTCGGCACCGCGGTGAACGTGCAGTGCATGGTCTTCGGCAACAAGGGCGACAGCTCCGCCACCGGCGTGGGCTTCACCCGGAATCCCTCGACCGGGGCCCGGGAGTTCTACGGCGAGTTCCTGCAAAACGCGCAGGGCGAGGATGTGGTGGCGGGGATCCGCACACCGCACCGCCTCGCGGGGCTGGCGCAAGAGAGCCCCCGGGCGCTGACGCAGCTCGAGGGTGTGCGCCGCAAGCTCGAGCGCCACTACCGGCAGATGCAGGACATCGAGTTCACGATCGAGGAGGGCACGCTCTACATCCTCCAGACCCGTACGGGCAAGGCGACCGCACGCGCGGCCGTGAAGATCGCGGTGGACCTGGTGGCCGAGCGCCGCATCG
>JANNJB010000428.1:0-12258 GCA_031405615.1 Vicinamibacteria bacterium
CATCCACAACCCCCACGTCAACGACCGGCTGCGCGACAGCGGCATTCGCTTCCTGTCCGATCCGGGCGAACGGCGCGAGGCGGCGGACCAGCGATGTTTACGCGCGAGTCCGGCACGCTCTTCGCACGGCAGGAACCCCTATCCCGGAGAACGATGTCTGGATCGCCGCAATGGCCATCGAGCACCGTCTTCCGCTCGCCACCCGCGACAAACACTTCAACGTGGTGAAGGGGCTTGAAATCGTAGGTTGGCAAACCTCGGGGCACGCGCAGCGTGCCCCTACGGTCCCACGGGCTAGGCAAGGCATGCGGCCAGCGGTTTACGAGCGGACGGCCCCCGCCCCTTCCAGTTCAGCCCAACGGGCGTAAAGGCGATCGACATCCGACTGGGCTTTTGTGAGCGTGGCGTTCGCGTCGATCAGGGCCTGATAGTCGGAAACAATCGCCGGGTCGGCGACCATCGCCTGTGCGGCCTCAAGGGCACTCTCCGCCTCCAGCACCTTCGCTTCCATCTGATCCCACTCGCGCTGATCCTTGTAGCTGAGCTTCTTCGCTTTTGCGGCCGGCGTCGGGGCCGCGGGCGCCTGAGACGGGCGTGGAGCCGCAACCACCGCCGCGGCGGTGGCGGTAGGAGGCGGCACGTACTCGCGTCCCTGCGCCTCTTCCCACTGCGCGCAATCCGCGAAAGGCGTGAGGCCGCCGCGTCCATCGAGAGCGAGGATCTGCGTGGAGACGCGGTCGAGCAGGTAGCGGTCGTGGGTGACGAGCACGAGTGCGCCCGGGAACTCGAGCAGGCTTTCCTCGAGAACCTCAAGCGTAGGGATATCGAGATCGTTCGTGGGCTCGTCGAGAAGCAGGACGTCCGCGGGTTCGAGCATCAACTTGGCGATCACCACGCGCGCCTGCTCGCCGCCGGACAGACGGCTCACTGGCGTGTCGAGCTGTTCGGGGCGGAACATGAAGCGCTTCGCCCAGCCGACGAGGTGGATCGATCGGTCCTGGAAGATGACCGAGTCACCGGTCGCGCCAAGCGTCTGACGAAGGGAGGCCGCGGGGTCGAGCCGTGAGCGATGCTGGTCGAACATCACGATTTTCAAACCGTCCGCGTGTTTGATCGTGCCGCTATCGGGCTTTTCCGTTCCCGCGAGCATCCGCATCAGCGTCGTCTTGCCGCTGCCGTTGCCGCCGAGCAGGCCAAGGCGCAGCCCGGGCGAGAGAGTGAGGTCGAGCTTGGTGACGATGGGCCGCCCGTCGTAACTCTTGGTCAGGTCCTTCGCGACGATGAGTTGCTTCGTCCGACGTTCGGTCGCCGCGAAGTCGATACCCACCGTGGACTTCTGCGACCGGCGATCCAGATCGGCCAGTTCGCTCTGCATGCGGCCGGCCTCGTCGATGCGCGCCTGCGCTTTCCGGGTGCGCGCCTTGGCCTTGCGCGAAAGCCACACGAGTTCGCCGCGAACCCGATTGCGCAGTGAATCCTGATACGCGGCCTGGCCCGCGAGCAGCTCATCCTTCTTCTCGAGATAGCGGCTGTAGTTTCCGGCCACGTCGCACATGCCGAGGGCGAAGGCCTTGTTCAGCTCGATCATCCGGCTCGTGATCGATTCGAGGAAGTAGCGATCGTGGCTGATCGCGACAAACGCCTCGGGCTCGCGCGGGAGCAGATCTTCGAGCCACAGGATTCCTTCGAGGTCAAGATGGTTCGTGGGTTCGTCCAGAAGGAGCAGCTCGGGTTCGCGGATCAGCTCCACTGAGATTGCGAGGCGCTTCTTCCATCCGCCCGAAAGCACGGCGGTCTTCGCGTCGGGATCGTCGAACCCCGACGTTCCCATCATGATCGCGACCTTCACGTCGACTTCATGGGGATCGAGGTGGCTGTCCTTGAGCGCGGCGCGCAGGATCTGTTCGACGGTGTGGTCGGGATCGAACTTCGGATCCTGGGCGACGAAGCCGAAACGAAGCCTTTTGCGCGCCGCGCGGGTGCCCGTGCTCGGCTCTTCGAGCCCGGCGAGGATCTTCAGCAGCGTGGTCTTGCCCGAACCGTTCGGCCCGACAAGGCCGATGTGATCGCCTTCGAACACACCGAAAGAGAGACCCTCGAACAAGGGTGCTGCGCCAAACGACTTCCCCAGATCCTGACAACTCAACAACAACTCAGCCATTAGCGTCCGTTCACCAGCTTCTCTTTGGCCTCACGATCGAGGCGTTTGATCCGAATCTCTTCCTTGAGCCCGTCGCTCCAGGTGGCGCACTCCATCGACCACGCGAGCGTCACCGGAAGATGGGCGCGCGTGTAGCGCGAGCCCTTTCCATCCTGGTGCTGCCTAAGCCGCGTTTCGACGTCCTTCGCGACCCCCGTGTAGAGCGACCCATCGCCGCAACGCAGCATGTAGACCCAGGGCAAGTCCGGGATTCTAGTTGACGACCCTCAAACCTCTTCTTCCGCCTCGGCCACGGCGCCAATGTGCTTGCGCATCGAAGCCGCTACAAGGCTCGCGGGGATGGCGAGAACGGTGAACAGGATCAAGGCCCGGGCCGCCTCTTCGAGCCGCCAGCTCAGGATCTGCGCACCGGTCACGAGGTCGTTGTCGATACCTCCCTTACCCTGCAGGTACCAGTGTTTCTCCATCGAGTTTACGAGGAGGTTCAGGCCCAGCTTGATGCTTCCGAACAGAATCATGAAGCCAAGGAAGGCGTAGAGCGGTCGCTCCACCTCGATCTTGCAGCCCCATCCCGTGAGACCCCGGTACAGGAACAGCGCCCCGAAGGCGATCTCGCCCGCGTGACCTCCGAGGGTGATGGCGAGGGTTTCGCGAACCGAGTTGTACATCCAGAAGTAGATCAGGGCGAGGGCGCCGAGTGCCGCCAGGGCTTTCGTGTTTTCCCTCTGCCACCAGCCGAGAGCACCCAGGCCAAGGGCCCACGCCCAAACCACGGAGGGAGCCCGCTCCTGGTCGCTCATTGTGACTCCGCCGCCGCCGCCGAAATCAAAGGCGGGGATGGCGGGGTAACCGAACAGCCACAACACGGTGGTGTGACCGATCTCGTGGACCATGGTCGTGATGGGCGAGAGGATGAACGAGAGGAACGGGAAGAAGGTCAAGACGAACGCCATCCCCAGGCCGATCGCGGCCGCCTTCCAGCCGGCGTGCGTAATGCCGAGGAACTCAGGCGGTGGCGGTGGAGGAGGGTTTCTAGGGGCCCACAGCGGAGTCGGGAGAGCGGCCCGCCGAGTAGTAGCGACGGAGCCGTAGCCCTCGGCTGCGGGCCCTGGTGCGCGCCACTTGTCGAAGACAACACCGCACGACGCACAGTCGAGGGCGTCGGGAGCGTGGTCAGCGGAGCAGCGGGGGCAGGGCATCTGAGTCTGTCGTTAGTGCGAGGCTGTCTTGACCCGGGTATGGATCCTCTGCTTGAGGTCCGGGATGTCACGCACGGGCCACATGGTGATGCCCTCCTCCACTTCGTAGCGATGGTCCCCTGGATAGATCACGAAGAGGTGGTCGAGCTTGAGGTCATGGACCGCCGTTCGCATGGACCGTGTCGGGGCAGGCGCTTCCGAGAACTTGACCTCCACGCCCAGCCGCTTCCCCTTGCTGATGAAGAACAGATCCAACTCGGCCCCGCCGTGCGAGGACCAGAAGTAGGCCTGGGCCGGCGTCAGAGCGCGAAGTACCTGTTCGATGACGAAGCCCTCGAAGGAGGCCCCCGCCCGCGGGTGGGCGAGCAGCGAGGCGCGGTTGTCGATCTCGAGGAGGCGATGCAGAAGACCGGAGTCCCGAAAGTAGACCTTTGGTGATTTCACTTGACGCTTGTTCAGGTTCTCGTGCCACGGCTGAAGCTGGCGCACCATGAAGGTCCCGGTCAGAATATCGAGGTAAGAGCGCACCGTCTTGTCCGAGAGGCCCATCGACGCGCCGATGGAGGATGCGTTCCACATCTGGCCGTGGTAGTGGGCGAGCATGGTCCAGAATCGCCGCATCGCCGCGGCCGGCACCGTGATGCCCAGTTGCGGCACGTCACGTTCGAGAAACGTCCGGACCAGGCCTTCGCGCCACGCCACCGAGTCGTCGTTTGCTTTCGCGAGCCATGAGCGGGGGAACCCGCCCCGCAGCCAGAGTCGTTCCCACGAACCAGCGCCCACCTCGGCGAGGTCGAAGCCGCCGAGCTCCACGAACTCCACCCGCCCCGCCAGCGTTTCGGAGGCGCCGCGAACTATGTCGGGCGAAGCCGAACCCAGGACAAGGAATCGCGCGCGGCTTCGGGGACGGTCGGCAAGGATACGCAGCACCGGAAACAGTTCCGGCCGCGTCTGGATCTCGTCCAGGATGACCAGGCCACCTTCGGCCCGGAGCGCGAACTCAGGGTTTTGCAGCCGTCTTTGATCCGGTTGCGACTCGAGGTCGAAGAAGGTGGCGCTCCTTTCCCGGGCCAGAGCACGGGCAAGCGTCGTCTTTCCGCATTGGCGGGGTCCGAGGAGGGCGGTAACGGGCGAGCGCCTCACGGCCCGGGCGACCATCGAGGCGACGTCGGGGCGGCCCAGCACGGTCAAACCATACCATGAAAAGTCGGAGTGTAAGTCCGAGTTTTCGCGACAGCCGGGTGTCCCTTTCGAGACCTGTGGTCAGTCCCTCCCTCCCCGCGCCGACCTGCCTTGCGCGCCAGGCCGGATAGTCCCGAGTCAGAAGCCGCTCGGCCCAGGTCCCGTGATAGGCGTAGCCGCTTCGCCGCTCGTAACCGATCTCCGCGAAGTTGTACCGGAACACGGAGTCGCGATCGAGATAGAGCGGCCGGTTCGTTCCAAGTTCGTAGAAGCGCGCCCACAACCGCGGCGCTGTCGGATCGGGAACGAGTCGGCGCTCCGTGCGGCCGTCGGGCCCTCGGAACTCATCGACCCTGACTCCGGTCATCGCGACCCTTCCGAACCAGGCTATGGCGCCCTCGACCGCGGCGATGATCTCGGGGGTGGGCTTTTCGATGGCCATCAGGAAGTTCACGATGCCGACGCTCTCGCTCCCGGAGAACGAGGGCGGCTCATAAGCACGTGCCCAGGCGGGCGCAAGTGTCTTCTCGTCGTGTTGCGCGCACCAGACCGTGAGCTTTGAGGCCTCGACGATCTGTGTCTTGAGAATGCAATCCAAACCCCGCTTCACCGCGTCCGCCGCCTTCGCGCGCCGTTCCGGGTCTACGAAAGTGTAGGGGGCCTTGCCCACGGCGACATCGCGCAGCACCTGCAGGGCACGGATCATCGCGGCATCGTTATAGGTGATGCGGGAGTGATACTCGTTCCCACGCAGCGGGGAGAACTGAGGAAAGCCTCCGTTTGCATACTGCGAGGCGAGCAGGTAGTCGATTCCGCGGAGGAAGGAGGAGCGGAAGGTCTCGTCCCCGGTCGCGTGCGCGACCCGGGCCAGGAACTGGAGGGGGAGGGTGGTGGCGTCGTTGTCGATCGTGTTGGCGACGCCATCTCCCGCTTTCGGCACGTCGTCGGGAGATCGGGGGGGTGTCGCAAGGTCGGTGTTCTTGGGCCAGCCGCCCTCAACCGATTGATACTGGATCACGCTCGACGCCACCGCGCGCGCCTTGGTCGACGAGTACCAGGGCGCTTCGTGCCGCAAGTACGCATTGCTCCAGGGGCTGCCTACGCGCGCCGGTGGCGCCGTCGGGTTCCAGCCATCGGGCCCGCCAAGGACTTTCTCGGGCGCGAACCCATCGGCCTCCTGCAGTGTGAGCTTGCGCGCCCAGGGGACTCGCGATGACGCAGCCGAGCCTTCACCCGTGCTGCCGAACTCCGCGTAGAACACGGTCTTCTCCGCGTCGGGCTTGTTCCAGTTGTGCCATCCCTCCGGGTGAACCGAGGACGACATCTCGGTTCGGATGAAGACGGTGCGCGCATAGTTGCGCCAGGGACGACCGAGATAGGTCTTCACGCCAGGGTCCCCGGTGATCCGCGCATTCCGGAACACGAAACCGTGCGGAGTCCCTTCGGGTGTGGACGCCGCGGTGATGTAGCCGTTCCGCAATGCGTGGATGTGGACACGATCGAAGTACGAGGTCGCCGCGCCGAAGATGAAGTCGACGTGACCCTCGATGTACGAGTCCGCGAAGTAGTGACGCCCTCGATTCAGCAGAATCGTGTCCTGAAAGCCGAGAAAGCGGCAGCGCTTGAAGACCACGCGATCGCCGTCCACTCGCAGCGCGAGTGCCTGAGCCACCGGCGGGCCGCTCGGACGCGGACCGGGTTCTCCGGCGTCGTTGGCGATGGTGAGGTTCTCCCAGATCATGTCGTCGCCGTCCACCTGCACGGTGGGCGTCCGAAACGTGCCGATGGGTTTGCCGTCCGGACCGGGGAGGTTGGCATGGAGGTCGTAGGTCACGATCGTCGTAGCGGCCTCTTCGCCGAGGACGAGCATGTTTCCCCGCTCGCGCTGGACGTAGACACGTTCGCGGTAAACGCCCTTCTTCACGAAGATGACCCAGCGTGGATCGCCCTTTCCAGTGCGCATCGGCGCGCTGCTGATCGCCTCCTGTAAAGAGCGGTACTGGCCGGATCCGTCAGCGGCCACGACCGCATCGTGCGGCGGGGCCCGTCGCTCCTGGGCGGCGGCAAAGAGTGGGGCTGCGAGAAGGCTCGAAGCCAGGAGGAACGTGATCTTCATGAGGCCGCAGCGTACCTCGCTTCGCGATTGCGGGGCCGACTTAGACTGATCGAAGACGCTCACTTCTGCCCCATCCCCAGAACTGATGAAAGCCCGCTCATGACTCCTCCGCTCAAGAATCTCTTCGCGGTCGTTCTCTTCGCTGCCGTGCTTCTGGCCGGACCCGCGACCGCGCAGGACATCAAGTACCGCCCCGTTGCCGCCCCGAACGCCTCCTCGCGTGTGGTCCGCGAAGTCGGCGACGCGTACCTCGAAGTGATCACGCGCGAAAGCCCGATGCGGCGTCTGAAGCTCGGCCTTCCCATCGAGCGTCTGCCCGAGGTGAGCCTCGCGAGCGAAGAGGCAGACGCGAAGGAGGCGCAGGGTCTGCTGACGCGGCTCGCGCCCGTGAAGCCGAAGGAGCTCACGCACGAGGAGACCCTCTCCCTCGACGTTCTGCGCCGCCAGCTCCGGCTCCGAATCGAGTCCCCGAAGAGCTTCTACTATCGGTTTCAGGTGACGCCGTACTTGTCGCCTCTTGGTCAGGTGGGTCAGATCTTCGTGGCGCTGCCGCTTGCGACGGCCGCGGACCGCGAGCGCTATCTCGCGCGGGTCGCCGAGGTTCCGGCACTGGCGTCACAGATCGTGACCAACCTCGAGGCTCAGGCCGCGAAGGGCATTCGAGTGCCGCGGCCGCAACTCGATCAGGTCGATGGGCTGCTCAAGGCATTTTCGGCCACCGGGGCCGCGAGCCCGTTTCGGCCCGCCGTCTCTCGCCTCGCCAGTGTTCCGGAGGCCGATCGCGCGGCTTTCCTCAAGACCGTGGACGACGCGATCGAGACGAAGGCTGCGCCCGCATTGGCCCGGCTTGCCGCGGCGGTGAAGGGCGACTACCGAGCGAAAGCGCCCCCTGCTGTGGGAAAGAAGCAGTACCCGGGTGGCCTCGAGATCTATCGCGAGTTCGTGAAGTTCCACACCACCATGGAGGTGACACCCGAGCAGGTTCATGAGATCGGCCTCAAGAACGTCAAGCGGATCGCCGCGGAGATGGCGGCGATACGTGCCGAACTCGGTTTCAAGGGGACGGCGGTCGAATTCAAGGAGTCCTTGCGCTCGAACTCGCGCCTCTTCCCGAAGACCCCCGAGGAGATCGGCGAGCGGCTCATGAGCTACATGACAAGAATCGAGCCGGTGGTGGATCAGTTCTTCATCCGCCGCCCGAAAGCGCCCTACGGCGTCAAACGTCTGGATCCGCAACTCGAACCCGGCCAGACCTTCGGCTTCTACCAGGTTCCCACCGCGACCGAACCGCGTGGGCTTTACAACTACAACGGCTCAAACCTTCCCGACCGATCGCTCTTGAACGCCGGCGCTCTCGCCTATCACGAGCTGGTGCCGGGCCATCACTTCCAGATCAACCTCTCCTTTGAGAACCCCGCGATCCCTGAGTTCCGCCGCGAGTCGTTTGACACCGCTTACACCGAAGGATGGGGTGAATACGCTGCCTCGCTCGCGGGCGAGATGGGGATGTACAAGGACCCTTATGACCGGTACGGCCGCCTGGCCATGGAGATGTTCGTCTCGGTCCGCCTCGTGGTCGATACCGGCATGAACGCTCTGGATTGGTCAAGGGATCGGGCGATCGCGTTCATGAAGGAGAACGCGATGGAGACGGACACCCAGATCGCGAGCGAAACCCTTCGCTATTCCTCCGACCTGCCCGGCCAGGCGCTCGCCTACAAGATGGGCGCGATGCGCATCCTCGAGCTGCGGGAGAAGGCCCGCGCGGCGCTCGGCCCCCGCTTCGATATCCGACGCTTCCACGACTGGATTCTCGGCAGCGGCTCGCTGCCCATGACGACACTCGAACGGCACGTGCAGGCGTTCGTCGAGGCCTCGAATCTCTGAGGAGCGGAGCGATATCCTTGGGGTGTCAACCATGAAAGGACACCCCATGAAACGCACGATCGCCGTACTCGCTCTTCTGACCACCGCCGCCACCGCACCGGCCCAGGATCTCACCATCACCTTCAAGTCCACGGATGGGGGAATCGCGACCCACTACTTCACCAAGGACCGTATTCGGATGAACAACGGGCAAAACGACACCATCATGGAGTTCGCATCCGGGAAGATCGTGACCATCGACCATAAGAAGAAGGAGTATTCGGAGATGACGGTGGCCGAGATGGATCAGGCCATGAAGGCGATGGCCGCGCAGCTGGAGCAGGCGATGGCCCAGGTGCCGCCCCAGATGCGTGAGCAGATGGCGAAGATGATGGGCGGGGCCACGTCGGAAGTGACGGTCACCAAGGGAGCGACGAAGACCGTGGCCGGATATTCCTGCCAGACCTACACCGTGACCATGGGCGCCAACATGACCCAGGAATCCTGCAACAGCACCGCCCTCACGCCGCCCTTCGATCCCGCAAACTTCCAGAAGCTCTCGCGCGTGAGCATTCCGATGATCCAGGGCATGGACAAGCTCATCCAGAAGATGTCCGAAGTCCAGGGTATCGCCTTGATGCAGCGCACCTCCATGAGCATGATGGGGAAGAAGATCGATAACGGCATGGAGGCGACCGAAGTGAAGAAGGGCCCCATCGGAGCGGACGCTTTCGCGACCCCCTCGGGCTACAAGCAGGTCGAGTCGCCGCTCAAGAAGATGGGGAAGATGGGTCGGTAGTGGCGCGTCTTCCCGTCGCGTTCGTGGGGCACGGATCCCCCATGAACGCTACCGCGGACAACGTCTGGAGCCGCGGTTTTCGCGACCTCGGATCGCTTCTGCCGCGGCCTCAGGCGATTCTCGCGGTCTCGGCGCACTGGTACATCCGCGGCACCGCGGTGACCGGCAACGACTTTCCCCCGACCATTCACGATTTCGGCGGCTTTCCCGAGGAGCTGTACGAAATTCAGTACCTGGCGAAGGGTGATCCCGCTCTCGCGACGCGGGTGGTGGATCTGCTCGGCGCGGACGCGGTCACTTCCCGTCTTGACTGGGGCCTCGACCATGGAACGTGGTCGGTGCTCCATCATATGTGGCCCAAAGCCGATGTGCCGGTCGTGCAGTTGAGCATCGATCGCAGCGCCGATGCGGCCAGGCACGTGGAGATAGGTCGTGCCCTGGCTCCGCTTCGTGACGAGGGTGTGTTGATCCTCGGCAGCGGAAACATCGTGCACAACCTCGGAGACGCGATCGCGCGGATGCGGTCGGGCGCGATCGAAACCCCGGCGTGGGCGACCGCGTTCGATGGGGCCGTGGTGGACGCCCTCGAAAAGCACGATGCCATGGAACTCGGGCGTCTCGTCGAATCAGCCGAAGGACGCAAGGCTCACCCCACACCCGACCACTTCCTGCCCCTGCTTTATGCCGCCGGGGCCGCCGGCGACGATCCGGTGACTTTCCCGATCGCCGGCTTTGATCTTGGATCCCTCTCGATGAGGAGTGTGATCTTCGGTTCGGCCTGAGCGCGCTCGCGATCCAAAGGTAGCATCGCTGGATGGCCGACCCCTCGAAGAATGACCTGATCCGCGGCCTCTCGGCCACCGACGTCACCCTCATCACCATCGGCTCGGTGGTCGGAACCGGGGCCTTCCTGACCACCGCCGACGTCGCGCGCGCCCTGCCCCATGCCGGGCTCGTGCTCCTCGCCTGGGTGTGCGGCGGCATCGTCGCGATCGCGGGCGCCCTCACCTACGCCGAGCTTGGAACCATGATGCCGCGCGCGGGCGGCCCCTACCATTTCCTCAAGGAAGCCTATGGACCTCTCTTCGGCTTCCTCAAAGGCTGGGTCGACTTCCTGGTGATCATGTCGGGGGGCTTAGCCGCGATCGCGGTGGGCTTTGGCGAATACCTCGGATCCTTCCTGCCGTTCTTCTCAACCCGCAACGTTCTCGCATCCGCGGACATCTTCGGCTTCGACTGGAAACTGACCGGCGGTGCGGTGGCCGGCGTTCTCGCCATCGTGTTCTTCACCATCACCAGCATGGTAGGCGTGCGTGAGAGCGCTCTCGTCCAGAACGTGATCACGGTCCTCAAGATCGGATCGATGGTGGGACTCGCGCTGCTCGGTTTCTTCGTGGCCCCGGCGGTGGTTCCGGACTACGTCTCTTCGGTGGTGCCGGCTTCGCTCATCTCCGCCTTCGGCGTGGCCATGATCGGTGTGTTGTGGACTTTTGACGGATGGTACGGAGCCACCTACCTTGGTGGCGAGATGAAGGACCCTTCGCGGGATCTGCCCCGGGCCATGATCGGAGGCGTGGTGATCGTCACCGCGCTGTATGTGCTCCTGAACCTCGTCTATCTGCGCGCGATTCCCGTGAGCGACATGCCCAATCATCCGCGCATCGCCGAAGCGGCGGCGGTGGCCCTGTTCGGCGCGGGCGCGGCGAAAATCGTCTCCGCGGCGGTGATGGTGTCGGCGTTTGGATGCATCGGCGCCACGATCCTCTATTCCACCCGAACCTACCTGCCGATGGCGCGGGACGGCGTGTTCTTCAAGTCGCTCGCCAAGGTCCACCCGAAGTGGAGGACGCCTGTCGCCTGCATCCTGGCCCAGGGGGTGTGGACGATCATCCTCACCGTCTCGGGCACGTACGAGGCGCTGTACACCTACGTGATCGTGGTGTTGTTCCTCTTTCACGCCGCCACAGGTATCGCTGTGTTCGTGCTTCGGGTGAAGAAACCCGACTGGCCGAGGCCGTACCGTGTGGCCGGTTATCCGGTGGTGCCCGCGATCTTCGTTCTCACCTCACTCGCTTTCGTCTTCAACGCCCTGATGGCGCGGCCCACCGAAGCGCTGTTCGGTTTCGGCATTCTTCTTCTCGGAATTCCGGCCTACCTGTACTGGAAGCGCACCGCCGTCCCAAGGGATTGAACTCCATTCCGGTTATTTGGGAACCGGAAGCGCACACGCGCCGTCTCAAGAGCAGACGCGCAGCCCCTGAGTCTTGAAGGCTGCCTCACTGCGGAGCGACGCGATGTTCAATTTCTTGATACTGATGGCGGCGGCATTGGCGCCGGGCCCCAACCAGGGGCCCGAAGGTGGCGCGGTCGCGGAAACACTGGCCCGGGTGCAGGCCGTGAGGGTCGAGGAGGCGATCGAGATTGACGGCAAACTCGATGAGCCGGCTTGGCAGCGAGCCCCCGCGTACAGCACCTTCATTCAGCGCGATCCCGACGAAGGGAAGAAAGCGACCGAAGGAACCCACGTTCACGTTCTTTACGATGACGATTCGATCTACATCGGCGCGGAACTGAGGGATTCCCAGCCCAAGGCGATCAAGGCTCTGCTCGGGCGGCGTGACGCGGAGCTTTCTTCCGACACGTTCACGGTCTACCTCGACCCGTACAACGACAAACGCACGGGCTTCTATTTCGGAATTTCCGCGGGGGGAACGCTCACCGACGGAACCCTGTTCAACGACGACTGGGATTCAAGTTCCTGGGACGGGATCTGGGAGGGCAAGGCGAGACGGGACGACAGCGGCTGGACGGTCGAGTATCGGATCCCGCTTTCACAACTCCGTTTCAAGCAGGAGGACGATGCGCGCTGGGGCATCAACTTCCGCCGCCAGATCACGCGCACCAACGAGCAGGCCTACGCCGCGTTGCGGCCCAA
>JANNJB010000429.1:0-3225 GCA_031405615.1 Vicinamibacteria bacterium
CTCGGCGGACGCGACCTTGATCTCATCGTATCCGGGCGCCGAGGGATCGAGGGACGCTTCCGAGCCCTCATCCGAAGCGACGCTTTTGACCACGGTCGGTTTCGATCAGGGTTTGAACGCGAACAAGATGGACATCTCGGCTGAGGCGACGATGATCTCGTCCCATCAGGATCAGGAGTTGCCGACCGCTCACCAGCAACGCCTCTCCCGCCAGGCCGTCGAGAGCCTGCTTCAGAAGTCGTCGCCGGGCCAGTCGTCGCCGCCGCCGACCATGCCGCTCCAGAAGACGCTGCCCGGCTCTGAGAAACCGCCCGCACCGGCGGACCGCAGCGTGATCGAAGACCTGCTTCCGCCGACTCGCGAGATGCCGAAGCTCTCCTCACCCGCGGGGACGGCGAGCGACCCCAGCCGCACCGCCAGCCAGCCCGGCGGCATGTTGAAGCCGACCATCACCTCCGCGGACAAGACGATCATCATGACGGAGTCCGAGAAGCAGGCCGCCGCGAAACTGCGCGACCGCTCGGCGAGCCAGATTCCGACGGCGTCGTCTCCGCGGATCCCGCCGCCGGTTCCCCCGCAGGTGCGCCCCCAGGCTCCCCGCAGCGCGACCATCGCCCCTCTCGCCCCGCCCGAGACAGTGGCGGCGCCGCGGCCCTCGATGCTTCCGAAGATCCTCCTCGGTGGCGCGGTGTTCGTGACCCTTCTCGCCGTGGGCCTCGGCCTCCTCTTTTTCAGCAAGACGGCAAAACCTTCGGTCAGCCAGAGCGAAACCTGGAACAACCTCCCGGTCTACCCCGAAGCCGACGTGGAAAAGAGCCCGCTTCTCTTCTCCCACGAGGTTCCCAAGCCGAAACTCGAGCCCGGCCGTGTGGTCTCCGTCACCGTCTCGTGGATCGTCACGCCGGAAGGACTGGTCGACGACCCTAAAATCGAAGTGTCGGCGACACCCGAGATCGATGCCTTCGTGGTGGAGGCGGTCAAGAAGTGGCGCTACGAACCGGGACAGAAGGCCGGAAAAACCGTCCCGGTGAGAGTCCTCCGCAAGTACACGTTCGGACAACGCAGTTCGGAAGGTTCTTGAAGAAGTGGCCAAACTGATCATCAATCCGCAGATGCCCTCGAGGAAGGAGATCGACCTTCCGAGGGCCGATCTTTCGATCGGCCGCGATCCCACCAACGATGTGGTGATCCCGGACGCGCTCGTCTCCCGCCGCCACGCTCGCATTGTCTTCGACGGCCAGCAATACCTCTTCCATGACTGCGAGTCCTCGAACGGCTCTCTCTTAAACGGCGATCGGATCTCGGAACGAAGGCTTTCCGATGGCGATGTGTTGTGGCTCGGCGCCTCGCGCCTGCTCTTCCGCGCCCCCGAGACCGCCACCGAAGGCGCGCTCGCCAAGGTGATTCAGCATCCCTCATCGCAGAGAATGCGGTGTCCGGCGTGCGAGAACCCCTTTCAGGCCGGTGACGTCTTCTGTCGGCACTGCGGGGCCACCATCGAAACCGAGCAGGCGGTGTCGTTGTGCGCGTCGTGCAACGCCCGGGTCGTGGGCCCGGCCCGCTTCTGCAACGCCTGCGGCGACTCTCTCGCTCCGCGCGCGGGTCGCAATCTCGCCTTCCAGCGCCGGCAGGATCAGGCCGAGAGAGCCTCCACCACCTCTCTCGACGGAACTCTTCCCTCCGCCACCGCGGAGAAGCGGCTCCTCGCGTCCCTCGTCGACTTCCTCGCGGTGTCGGCGCTCTTCGCCCTCTTCTCCCTGCCTCCCCTCGGCATCTACCTCAACTTCGAGAATGGAACTTCGGTCGCGGCCTGGCTCATGGCCCTGCCGATCCTGTCCTTCCCCGCGTACTTCATCGGCTTCTGGACCACCCGCGGCGCCACTCCGGGCAAGGAACTCATCGGCCTCGGGATCGTGATGAAGGAGGGTGGGACCGCTTTCGGTTTGCGCCAGGCCATGGTTCGATTCCTCGGGTTCAGTCTGTCCATCGCGACTCTCGGCCTCGGCTTCATGATGATCCTGATCGATGGCGACACCCTGCATGACCGCATGGCCCGCACCCGCGTGGTGGAACGCCGCCTGTGATCGAGACGAACGAAAACGGGATCAACGACGACGAGGCGAAGGCGGCCCCGGGCGAAGGTCCCGCGGTTCCGGTTCCCCTCGCGGTCGAGATCGCCGCGACTCCCAGGCGCCCGCCCCTGTTCTCGGGAGCCTGGGATCTCCTGCACGACGTGTCGATCACCGTGTTGTTCTGTTTCTTCATCGTCACTTTCGTGGCCCAGCCGGTGCGCGTTCAAGGCGCCTCGATGCAGCCGCGGATCGAGGACAACGAACGGATCGTGGTGAACAAGGCGATCTACCGCTTCCAGCAGGTGGCGCGCGGAGACGTCGTGGTGTTCTACTATCCGCGCGATCCTTCCGTTTCCTACATCAAGCGCGTGATCGGCCTGCCCGGCGACCTTGTGGAGATTCAGTCGGGTCAGGTGCTCGTGAACGGCGCCGCTATCGAGGAACCCTATCTGTTGCCTGAGTACCGAGACCGCTACGACATGGCCGTGATGAGAGTCGAACCCGGGCACTATTTCGTGATGGGCGACCACCGGTCGAGCAGCATGGACAGCCGGTCCTTCGGGGCGGTCCCCCAGAAGTACATCTACGGCAAGGCCGAATTCTGCGTCTGGCCGATCGCCAAAACGGGCCGCGTTCGGTGAGCCACGTCGGGACGCAAACCAGACCCCCCTCGGGGGCTCGGCCTTCGTGCGCACTCGTTCTCGAGGACGGGGCCGCCTTTTTCGGCCTGAGTTTCGGCGCGGCCGCGGACACCACCGGCGAGGTCGTCTTCAACACCGCGCTCGCGGGTTACCAGGAGGTCCTCACCGACCCCTCGTACGCCGGCCAGATCGTGACGATGACCTACCCCCACATCGGCAACTACGGGGTCAGCGCCCACGACATGGAGTCGAGCAAGGCGCAGGTCACCGGTTTCGTGGTGCGCGAAATCGCCGCCCTCGATTCGAGCTACCGCTCGGAAGGCTCGCTCGAAGTGTGGCTCACGCGGCAGGGGATTCCCGGGATCTGCGGCATCGACACCCGCGCGCTCACCCGCCACATCCGCACCCACGGCGCGAAGCGCGGCGTGATTTCGAACGCGGTCAAAGACATCGATGCCCTGGTGAAGCGCGCGCGCGCCTCGCGCGACATGAACGGCCTCGACCTCGCGAAG
>JANNJB010000430.1:0-1570 GCA_031405615.1 Vicinamibacteria bacterium
GGCTACTTGTACTCGCGCCCGATTCCCATCGACGAACTCACCGACTGGCTCCGCCAGTTTTAGAAAACCGAAAAACCACGAGGATCCCCAATGGGCTTCGCCACCGACTGCATCCACGCCGGGCAACACCCGGATCCGACCACGGGCGCGGTGATCACACCGCTTTATCTCACCTCCACCTACGTGCAGGAGGGGATCGACAAACACAAGGGCTTCGAGTACGGCCGTACCCAGAACCCCACCCGCTTCGCGCTCGAAGCCAACCTCGCGGCGCTCGAGGGGGGTGCGGGCGGCATCTGTTTCGCGTCGGGTCTCGCGGCCACCAACGCGGTGATGTCGCTGGTGAAGCCGGGACAGCGCGTGGTGGTGAGCGACAACGTGTACGGCGGCACCCACCGTCTGTTCACGAAGCTGATCGCCCCTTACGGCGTGAAGTTCGACTTTCTCGATCTCTCCGATGCCGCGGCCTTCGAGAAGATCGCGGGCGATTTCAACCTGCTCTGGCTCGAGACGCCGACCAATCCGATGATGAAGATTTGCGACATCAGGGCCCTCGCCGCTATCGCCCACAAAAAAGGCGCACGTCTCGTCGTCGACAACACTTTCATGAGCCCGTTCTTCCAGCGCCCGCTGACTCTCGGCGCCGATCTTGTGGTGCACTCGACCACGAAGTTCCTGAACGGCCACTCCGACAGCATCGGCGGCGTGGCGGTCTGCAAGAGCGAAGACGACGTGAAGTGGCTGAAGTACGTTCAGAACGCGCAGGGCGCCATCCTCTCGCCCCTCGATTCCTTCCTCGTCATGCGCGGCACGAAGACCCTGGCCGTGCGGATGCCCCGGCATGAAGAAAACGCCCGCGTGGTCGCGCACTTCCTCCGCGGTGAGAAGAAGGTTCAGAAAGTGTTCTGGCCGGGCTTTGAGGATCATCCGGGACATGCGGTTCACAAGAGCCAGGCCTCGGGCTTCGGCGCCTTGATCTCATTCGAACTGGGCTCGCTCGCCGCCGCGGCGCGCTTCGCGCCCAAACTCAGCCTGTGCTCACTCGGCGAGAGCCTCGGCGGCGTCGAAACGCTTGTCTGCCATCCCGCCAAGATGACGCACGCGGGCTACACCCAGCCGGAACGCGACGCCCTCGGCATCACGGACGGCCTCGTCCGCATCTCGGTAGGCATCGAAGACGCCGCCGACATCGTGAAGGACCTTAAAACCGCCCTCGCCGCGGTGTAGCTGATCCCGCGCTGACGCTGACGGCAGACATCAAGCGGTAACCACCGTCATTGGGAGTCGGTCCACAGACTTCGTCGGTGACGTGTGAGAGAAACCCCAGATCGTCATCGCGAGCGACCCGACGGTTTGCGTGGAGCGAAGCGATCCTCGGCACGCTTGGTGGTCGGGGGAGGCGTCCGCGAGAGTGGCTCGGCGAGATCGTCCGTGGCCGCGCGTGGTGGTGTAGCTGCGTCCAAGGCACCCTGGCGTTCCCTTCGTCTCCGTGAACCGCATGGCGTTTACTATGCGATGGAGCGAGGCTGCCGCCTCGCCAGGCCTTTAGAGGAGCCTCGCGGTCCACTGC
>JANNJB010000431.1:0-11755 GCA_031405615.1 Vicinamibacteria bacterium
CATGGCGGCGCGCAACGCACCCGCGGAACCGCCCGCCCCTCAGCTCTCGACGAAGGGCGTGGCTTCGGGCCGAGCCAGCTTCAGGTAGGCCTCACGGATCTCGGGGCCGGTCGCGGTGCGGGGAACGCCAAGGATGGCGTAGTAGTCGGTCATATACAGGACTCAACGGGGAGTGCCCGCGAGGATACCCGATTGACCCTCGCGCAAGAACCGCACCCGGGGATCAGTCCTTGGTGCCCTTCTGGGTCTGGGCCTTCACGAAGCGTTGCGCCGCCTTTCGTATGGCCTCGGGCACGTTCCGATCGACGGTGAGGGCCTTCTGGTCTCGCGGCTGGAGGCGAGCAACGAAGCCCATGGCGATGGGAAGGGGCGTCCGCGGATTCTTCACGAGCGAGTTGATGACCGTGTACTTCTTCGTCCAGTCACGGTTCGTGCCGATTCGCCGCAGCACTTCGTCGGAGACGTTCTTCATGCCCGCGAACTGCTCGATCTCGGCCTCGGTGATCTTGGGCGACCCGAGAACCGCGAGAGAAACCAAGCGGTTCGGGTCACGGATGAGGAAGCTCCGGTACTGCGCGTCCTTGGTGAGCGCTGCCTTGATCTTCTGCCCCGTCTTCATGCTGAACAGTTCGGTGAGCTTGCTGACCGCCCCTTCGTCCTTCTTCTCGTCCTCGGTCAGGATCGCTTCGGCAGCCTCTTCGGGTTTGAGCTCGATGACGTTCTCGTCCGCGGTGGCGGCCGGAGCCTGGGCCTCCGCCGCCGGTTTTTCGGCAACGGGAGGCGGAGGCGGCTCGGGTGCTGGCGGAGTTGGCGCTTCCGGCTCCGGCTCGGCCCCGATCGAAAACGTCTCGCGCAGTTCGACGAGACGCCGGCGCTGATCGCGCGACAACATCGGGTTCGCCTCGATCCGCTCGAGCAGCGGGGGATGTCGCAGGAGGCGGGTCTGGTTGATGACCACGAGCTCGGCGAGCGCCTCTGGAAGTTTGCTCGCCTGTTGCGCGATGGCCTCGTCCGGAGTCGTGGTGTTCTGCAGGCACGCTTCGAGGATCTTCGCGTCGGTGCGGACCGCGAGCGCCCAGGCCAGCACGCCCGGCGCCGCGTCCCGGGCCTTCACGAGCGGCAACAGGGTGTCAGCGCTCAGTTCGGAGAAAGTCCTGGCTGCGAGTTTCGACACCTCGGGCAGGGGGTCGCGGTGCATGAGCTCCAGCAGATCGACGAGGTCCTCGGGCTTGAGGGGAAGCGCGCCCTCGGCGGCCATCATCCGCACTTCGAGCGGCACGCCGCCCTTGCGGATCTGGTCTACGAGGGGATTGCTCTCGCGATCAGCCATCGCCTAAGCGGCCCTTCCCATCGCCGTCGCCCCACGGTTTGTCTTCAAGCGATGAAGTCTTCAGCCGATGGGCTTGACGGGAGTAGCGACGGCTTCGGCGGAAAGCGCGCTGATGGCTTCGGGGGAGAGCGGGATGTTCCGCTTCACTTCGCCGCGATTTCCGAGCGGCCGGGGCGGGCCCGAATCGATCGCGACCAGAAGCCCCCCGGCGTTGCCCACCGCGAGAGAGGCGTTTTGACGGGCCGTGATCGAGAACGACTCGCCCTTTTTGAGCACACGATTCTCGACTCGGTCGCCGCCCACGTCGAGACCGATCCAGCAGTCCTCGGTGGCGGTGAGGGTGAGCTGGAGCGGCTGGGGAAGAACCGAGGCGGTCGGGACCACGGACGGCAGGCTCGATGCAACCGTCGCCATGGGCACGTTCGAAGCGACTTGTTCGGGAATCGGGCTGGTCGCGGCGTCAACCGGCGGAGTCGTCGGGATCGGCGCGGCGCTTTGCGAGAAGCGCGGACTGAGGATCAGCGCAGCGACGCCCGCCACCACCACGAGGGTGGCAAGACCGCCGTTGATGAGCCGGTTCGCGAGACGGCTCGAGACCCGGCGGCCTCGTTCGCCGACAGTGTCGTCGACCACGGGCGGCGCAGGCGCGTGAAAGCTGAGCTCGTTCAGGATCTTCTGTTCGTCAAGTGCCAGGAAACGAGCGTACTCGCGCACGAAACCGCGGACGAAAAGGCCTTGCGGCAGTTTGTCGAGGCGATCGTCCTCGATGGCCTGGAGCATGCTCACGCCGATCTTGGTGGCCGCGGCGATCTCCTGCAGAGTGACTCCGCGGAGTTCGCGTTCGCGTCGAAGAGAGGCGCCGAAAGACGTCATGTTGTGCCGTTTTTTCTATCGTAATTAGGCGGGAACCGCCACTTGTTCGAATTCTAGGCCCGGACGCCTGCGTT
Organism: Vicinamibacteria bacterium; assembly: GCA_031405615.1. Classification (GTDB taxonomy): domain Bacteria; phylum Acidobacteriota; class Vicinamibacteria; order Fen-336; family JAGNNV01; genus JAGNNV01. The sequence continues at coordinate 2,278 of JANNJB010000431.1, forward strand.
GGGAAGACAATTTGTGAGCTTTGTCCCCGAAACGTCAAACGCTGGGCGCTCTGCTACTCTCGCTCGCCTGGAGACGCCATGATCAACTCCGCCACGACGCCCGAACCCGACTGGCTCATCTACGGCGCCAACGGATATACGGGAGCGTTGATCGCCGAGGCGGCGGTCCGGCGCGGCCATCGGCCGAAGCTCTCCGGGCGGAATGGCGAGGCCATACAAGCTATTGCGGCACGCCTTGGAACGACCCCAGCAGCTTGCAGCCTGGACGACCCGCGGGCGCTGCGGGCGACGATCGCAGGGTGCCGTTTGGTTCTCCATTGCGCGGGACCGTTCGCTCAGACTTCTCCGGCCATGCTCGAGGCCTGCCTCGCCGAGGGCGCGCACTATCTCGACATAACCGGCGAAATTGACGTCTTCTCCGCCTGCCACGGCCGATCGGATGAGGCATCGAAACGGGGGATCCTCGTGGTTCCCGGCGTGGGCTTCGACGTCGTGCCCACCGACGGTGTGGCCGCCATGCTGAAAGAAGCCCTGCCCGACGCCACCTCACTCGTGCTGGCCTTCGAGGCGGGAGGCGGGCTCAGTGTGGGAACCGCGAAGACCAGTGTCGCGGGGCTGGGGAAGGGCGGCCGGGTTCGACGGGGAGGGGCTCTGGTCGAAGTACCGGCGGCTTTCAAGACGCGGACTTTTCTGCGCGAAGGCAAACCCCGGACCGCGATGACCATTCCATGGGGGGATGTGTTCACCGCTTACATAACCACCGGGATTCCCGAGATCGAGGTCTACATGGCGGCCTCGCCTCGTACCATCGCTTCGGCCCGGCGTCTCAACTGGATCCGCCCCCTTCTTCGCTTCGGCGCGGTCACACGCTTCATGCAGCGGCGGATCGCGGCTTCGCTGAAACCGCCTTCCGCCGCGACTCGTGCGGCGACGAACTGCTACATCTGGGGCGAGGCTTTTGCCGCGGATGGTCGAAGCGCCCGGATCGAGGTCGAGACGCCGAATGGGTACGACCTCACGGTGACCGCGGCGCTCGGCGTCGTGGAACGCCTTCTCGCGGGGGGCGACGGTCGCTCGGGGTACATGACGCCGTCGCAGCTCATGGGTTCCCGCTACGTCTTGAGCCTGCCGGGCGTGATCGGGAAGGCGGGCCTGTGAACCCGAATCAGAACCCGGCCGAGGGCCGGACCGGCCGCTATCTCGAAGCGCTTCTCGACCGCCATCTCAAAGACCTCAAGTTTGGTGAAGTCACGCGCGCGCTGCGAGCCCTTTCCGCGGGTTACGTGGAGAAACGGGAGGAGGGAGGCCTCGCGCGGGCGCTCGACGGTCGTGGAAAACGCGCGGCCTTCGCGCTGTATTACGGCGGCACGCATTTCCTCGCCACCCAGGCTCTCGTTCGTGAGTTCGCGCTGGGCTTCGAGGCGGGACGATCCACGATCCTGGACCTCGGTTGCGGGACCGGAGTCTGCGGCGCGGCCTGGGCCCTCGAAAGCGGCGGCACGGCGCAGGTGGTCGGCGCGGACCGGTCGTCCTTCGCGCTTCACGAGGCGCGGTGGACTTATCAGACGTTGCGCGTAAAAGGCGAGACGAGCCGCTCGATCACCGAGACCCTCGAGTCGATTCGCAGGCCCGATGGCATCGTCATCGGATGGACACTGAACGAGCTCGACGAGGAGAAGCGCGACCTCATCGGCGCGAAGATCGCGCCTTGGATCGCCAGAGGCTCGCGCCTGCTCGTGATCGAACCGGTCTCGAAGCGCGTCACGCCCTGGTGGGACGGCTGGACCGCGAAGCTCCCGGCCGCCCGCTGCACGGTCGCGGAAAAGAGACTGCGCCTCGATCTCCCCCCGAAGATCGCGTTACTGGCCAGAAGCGCGGGCCTTGGAACCGAAGCGACCGTGGTGCGAGCGCTGGTGGCGTGCTAATCTCCCGGCCTTCTCGTCCAGCATGCCGGAGTGGCGGAATTGGCAGACGCGCACGGTTCAGGGCCGTGTTCGCTCCGGCGAGTGTGGGTTCGACCCCCACCTCCGGCATTAGGCTGGAAGTTTGACTTTTTGGGGGCTGAAACGCCCCCGGCGGGGCCGTGAAAAGCCCCTTGCCCCCCAGAGGCCCGGATTTTTGAGGGACCCGCGTGGTTCGCTTTCGAACCGCTTGGGCCTTGAACCCGCGCAAGAAATTAAGAGCACATGAAAAAAACTGTTCGTTCGACATCCGACGCTTTCCTTGGCCGCGTGGTCGGCCATCCCGCGGGCTTCGCCTTCGTGAATCCCATCCCCGGCAGTCCCGACGCGCCCCCGAATCCGACCCTCAAGGTCGATCTGGAGATGTTGCGTGGCGCCTCGCACGGCGACACCGTGATGGCGCGGGTGACCGGCAAGGGCGACAAGGGCTTCTCCGGCGAGGTCGTGAAGGTCGTCGAGCACGCGGTGAAACGTGTGGTGGGCCGCTACGAGGTGTCCCGCGGACACGCGCATGTGGTTCCATTCGATCGGCGCCTCTTCCAGAACGTCCAGGTTGTCTCGGCCGACGCGTCGCTCGGTCTTTCGGACAGCGACATGGTGGTCTTGAAGATCACCCGCACCGCCACCGGCACACGCCAGGCTGCGGGCGAAGTCGTCGAGCGCCTTGGCAGGATGGACGAGCCCGGCGTCGACTTGAAAGTGATCCTCGCGCAGTACGAACTCACCGCGGAGTTTCCTCCAAGCGTGGTCGCGGAGACCGAAGCGGCGGCCGCGAATGTTTCGGATGAAGAGATCAAGCGGCGCATGGACTTCCGTCCGTGGACGACGATCACGATCGACCCGGAGACCGCGAAGGACCACGACGACGCGATCAGCATCGACCGCCAGCAGAACGGCAATTTTCTCCTCGGTGTCCACATCGCCGATGTCGCCCACTACGTCCGCGAGGGTTCGGCTCTCGATGCCTGCGCCTACGAGCGCGGCAATTCCGTCTACTTCCCGGGCTTTGTCGTGCCGATGTTGCCGCATGCTCTCTCGAGCCGGATCTGCAGCCTGGTGGAAGGTGAAAACCGGCTCACCCAGACCGCGGTGCTCGAGATCGACGGGCGCGGCCAGGTGGTGAAGGCCGACTTCTATGACGGCGTCATCCGTTCCGTCGGCAAACTCGCGTACAAGGACGCACAGGCGATTCTCGATGGTGACGCGGCGACCCGCGAGAAGTTCGCGCACGCGGTCAAGACGGTGGAGACCTCGCGCGACCTCGCGATCATCCTCAACCAGGCCCGCAAGGATCGCGGCTCTCTCGACTTCGATCTGCCCGAACCCGAACCCGAACTTCAGCTCGACCCGCTCGGCGTCGTGGAGAACATCACCTCGAACCCGCGCCTGTTCGCCATGCGCATGATCGAAGAGTTCATGCTGGTCGCGAACGAAGCAGTGGCGAAGGCGCTGTCTTTGCGCGGCGTCGCCACGCTCTATCGGATCCACGAGTCTCACGATCCCGATCGGCTCGAGGAATACCTCGAACTCGTCCGGACCTTCGGCCTCAAGGTCACGGCCGACCTCGAACATCCGCAGGGGAAGGACTTCCAGCGCATCCTCCGCCAGGTCGAAGGCCGTCCCGAAGAGCGCCTCCTCACCTATCTGATGCTGCGCACGCAGCGCCTCGCGCGGTACTGTCCGGAGAACCTCGGCCATTTTGGTCTCGCCAGCGAGAACTATCTCCACTTCACGAGCCCGATTCGGCGCTATCCCGACCTCGTCGCGCATCGCGCTCTCCGCGCTTTGCGCCACGGCAAGGATCCGGCGCAGGTGAGCTGGCCTCTTGAAGAGATGGCGGCGCATCTGGGCGAGACCGAACGCAAGGCTTCAGACGCCGAACGCGATCTCACCGAGTGGAAGAAGGCGCGCTTCATGTCGAAGCACGTCGGCGAGACTTTCCAGGGCGTCATCTCGAGCGTCACCCCGTTCGGCCTCTTCGTGCAGCTCGCGGACATCTTCGTCGAGGGCCTCGTCCACATCACCACGATGGCCGATGACTACTACATGTTCCGCGACACCGACCACGCCCTTCGCGGCGAGCGGACCAAGCGGACGTTCAAGCTCGGCGACCGCGTCGAGGTTCAACTCATCAAGGTGGATATGGACCGGCGTCAGGTCAACCTCGCGCTCACCGACATCCTCAAGCGGATGGCCAAGCCCGAAGTCGCGCAGAAGGTGCAGACGGCGAGGCGCACGCCGCGCATAGCATCTGCGGGCGATCAGCCGCCGGTTCGCAAGACCACGGGGACACGTTCGAAACGGCCGCGTTCCTGACGCCGCCGCGGGGCGGGGCCGCGGCCGCACGTGTAGGGGCACGCTGCGCGTGCCCGGACAGGCCGAGGACGCAGATTGCGGGGCAGCGCGCAGCCTCCCCTCGGGGGACGCGCAGCGTGCCCCTACAGGGCCGCGAGGCGTTCCCGAAGATCGATGCGTTCGGCGCGGCCCTCGAAACGCAGGCCGGTAACGAGGCGCGCTGAGGTCTCGGCGGCGGTGGGTGCGTCGAAGCGAACATCCTCGACCGCGAGATCGTAGGCCACGGTTCCCTCCGCGATTGCTCGGGGTCCTCTCGTCGTGTGCGTCTTGATCACGCACGCGAGGTCGGCGTCGTAGATGGCGAGGGTCGCGGAAGTACGCAGCCGAAGGTTCTCCGCGGATTGCGACCTCTCACCCACGGCGACGCGAAGGGCGGTGGCGGACGTCACAAGTACCTCGTCGCGCGCGAGCATCATGATGTGGGGGCGGAGGAAGCCGTCGACCGTGATCAGCAGAAGCGCGTTGGAGCCGCCTTCGGAGCGGATCCAGGCGGCGATTCGATCGGGCAGGCAGGTCTGGGTTGCTGGAGTCATCTTCGGGAATCCATTCTCTCCGGTCGCTTCGTAGAATGCTCGATACTCCATGTTCAGAAATCACCCGACGTCCTCCGTCCTCGCCACCGCAGCCTTGTTCCTCACTCTCGGCCTCGTCCCCTCGGGCGCGCGCGCCCAGGAAACTCAGGCCCCGCCTCCATCCCCCGGGAAGCCGGGCGCTTCCGATCCCCTGGAGCTCCTGCCCACGATAGGGAAGATCGGCGCCGAGGTCGGTCTGCACGGCGGCTGGTCGCGGAACCCCTACTCCCTCGGCTCGGGCGCTCAGGGCGTCGGATTCATCAATCTGCCCCTCAAAAAGCTCGGCGGCGGCGTTTTGTCGTACCAGATCGCCCTTCGTTTCGCGCGGAGCACGAGCGACCCGATCTCCGTCACGAACCCCATCGCGTTCGTGGCGAATCTCGCGGCCACGGGTCGCGGTGACGTCGGTCCGTTCCCTTATCGGCGGCTGGTACGATCGACCGGTTCGATCTTCATCGCCGAGCCTTTCGGCTTCAAGTACGCGCTTCATTCGTTCGGCCGGTTCCGGCCCTACGCAGTCGCGGGGGTCGGAGTCGGCGTGGTCATCACCAAGGAAGTTCCGGAGGCCGACGAGAGCCTGGTCTTCACGGGAACATCGCCGTTTGACGCGGACCTCATCGCGGGCCTGATCGCACAGGCGAAAGAACTCGAGGCGCTCGGCCGGCCCACCGGGCAGGGCAATATCGAGGTGGCGGGCCACCTCGGCGCGGGCTTCGAGTATCGACTGAGTCCGGGCCTGTCGTTCCAGGCCGACTACCGCTTTACGAAACTCTCGGGGCGGAACTCGTCGATGCACATGGCGAGCGGCGGATTCGGAATCCACTTCTGATGGCGGCGGATCTCTCGGGCGAGTCGTCGCGCCGCGATCTGCTGACGCGTTCGGCCGCTCTGCTGGCTGCCGCGGGACTCACCACGGCCATGGCCCCAGCCGTTTGGGGAAAGGACTACACCTCGCGTCGTGAGGCCCTCGATGAGATCGATCGCCTCGCCGCGGCCTGCGGGATGCGCCTCGGCGCGCTACGTGGCGCTCGCTCGGGCACCGAGCTTCTCGTCCCTCGCTTCCTCGCCGCGCTCGACCGCCATCGCGCGACTCGCGAGGATGTCCGGCGTAAGTTCGCGCTGCCGCCCGGCCTCGACCCGGCCTCTCAAGTGGGCGAGGCGGAGGTCGATCTTCCCGGCCTGCGTCAGGCGCTCGACGATCTGATGATCGCGTACGCCGAGAGTCTTCCGGTCTACGGGGAGTCGAACGTGGTCTCGCGCCTCGCCATCGACATGGTCGATGTGTCGCGCCTTCGCACGGTGATCGACCTCTGGGCCGTCGCGGAGGGCGCATGAGCGTCCTCACTCCACGTCGACAATTCATCCGAAGCGCCGTCCTGAACGCCGGCGTGTCCGCCGCGGTTGTGAACTTCCTCGAGGGTCGCGTCAAAGCACTGCCGAAGAGCGAGGATACCGATATCGCGATTCTGAACGCCGCTCTCGCCATCGAGCACGAGGCGATCGGGATCTACGGTGACGCGCTTGCCCGGAATCTCGTGCCCGCGGGCCTTCGCGAGTACGCGGTCGAGTTCGTGGGCGCTCACGAGGGCCATCGCGACACCCAGGTGGAGATCCTCCGCGAGCGCGGCGTCACCGCGGTTGGCCCGCATAGGGTCGATCCGATTCGGGAGACCACGGCCGGTGACGGTGTCCTTCGCCGTCTCCTCTCGATCGAAGCCGCCGCGGAATCCGCGTACCTCCGCCTCATCGGCCAGATCCGCACGAACGATTACCTCCTCTCCGCGGGTTTCATCGTCGTCGACGAAGCCAGACACCAGACGGTCTGGCGGCGCGCGCTGGGGCTTTCGATCTACTGACTAGTTTCGCGGCGGGAACGGGAGTTCGCGCTAGGCCGTTTCCGCCCGCGACGACTGACGATCCCCAGCCCGTAGAATCAGCTTCTCCCCCCATGCCGATCTACGAGTTTTACTGTTCTTCCTGCCACACCGTCTTCAATTTCCTGTCCAAGCGGATCAATACCGAAGCGGCCCCCGCGTGTCCGAAATGCGGAAAGACGACGTCGCGCAAGCCGTCCACGTTCGCGATGTCGCGGAATCGGCCTGAGCCCAAGGCGGGCGATGGTGGGCCGGGCGGCGAAGGCGGCGACATGATGGATCCCTTCGCGAACATGGACGAGACGCAGCTCGAGTCGGCGATGGAGTCGCTCGCGTCCGAGGCCGACGGCATCGATGAAAACGATCCCCGCCAGGCCGCGAACGTGATGCGAAAGCTCTTCGACGCCACCGGCATGCCGCTGGGCGGCGGGATGCAGGAGGCGCTCAAGCGCATGGAGTCGGGAGAGGATCCCGAGAAGATCGAGGAGGACATGGGCGACATCCTCGAGAAGGATCCATTCGGCGCCGAGACCGCCAAGAAGTCGAGCGAACGCCGCATCCCAAGGCGTCCCGCCGCGCACGATCCTCAGTTGTACGAGATGTGACGATGAACAAAGTGGCGCGCGGCTTCGCGACGGCGGCGGTTGTGGCCCTCGCGTTGTCAATGTTCGCCTCGCACCCCGCACCCGCCCAGGCCTCCGCAGCCGCGGTGCTCTCGGGCCGCGTCTCCCTGCTTCTGCCACCCAAGGTGAAGATCGACCCCGGCGGGTCCGTGGTCTGGATCCCCGGCCTCACCGTCGCTTCGTCCACCAGCGGCGCGGCGCCTTCGGTCACTTCGAAAGACAAACGGTTCGACCCGCGCATCCTCGCGGTGTCGAGCGGTTCGAAGGTCGTCTTCCCGAACGTCGACTCGATCTACCACAACGCGTTCAGCCTCAGCCCGGGCAACACTTTCGACATGGGCCTGTACCGCAAGGGCGCTTCGCGCGACTTCGTGATGAAGAACCCCGGGATCGTGCGCGTGTACTGCAACATCCATCCCGACATGGCCGCGTCGGTGGTCGTGGTCGACGGGAATGCGTTCTCGGTCGTGCAGGCCGACGGCTCGTATCGCATCACGGGTATTCCGCCCGGACAACATGAGGTGCACATCTGGAGCGACGCCGCGGGCGAACAGGTCGTGACTCTTGTTTTGACAGCCGGCGAGACCCTCGACTGGAGCCCGGCTCTCGACGCCACGAAGTATCGGCGGGTGGCCCACACCAACAAGCACGGCAAGGCGTACCCGAAGGCGAAGAACGATGCCGATCGTTACTGACGGCGAAACAAAGGAGCGTCCCGTGCGGGCCGATACGAAGGCTCCCGCGGGCTCGCCCGGTTCCGTTCCCGTCCTGCGCGCCATCGCAGACGACGTGCCTCGCGGCCTCGCCCTGCGCACCCGGCTCTTCATGGGCTCCGTCCTCCTCCTGATGTTCACCATCGGCGCGGCCATCGCGTTTCTTACCTACAAATCGCAAAGCGTCGCCGACCAGAAGATCCGCGCCGACCTCAACGCCGTGCCCGCGATCTTCGAGGGGTACCGGTCGACCCAGGCCAGCGCTCGCGAACGCGCGGTACGGTCGCTCGCGGAAGAAGCCGGCACCAAGGCCCTCATGGCCGAGGTGCGCGAACATCCCGAGACCTTCCACGATTCGGCCCAAGTGTTTGCCAAGGTGCTCGGCGCGCGCACGGTCTACCTCTTCGATTCCGCCGGCGCGCTGCTGGCGCGGAGCGACCGCGAGGCCGGAGAGGAGACCGGCCGCGACTTCACCGGCATCACCTGGGTCGACATTCCCCGCGAGACGAAAACCGAGAGTTCGGCGTTCATCCTCGAAGTTTCGCGCGACAAGGCGCTGTCCCTCGTCTCCTCTGCCCCGGTGACCCAGGGCGAGGGCGCGGAGCTTCGATTGAACGGCGTCATCGCGGCGGCCTTCGAGATCTCGAACGATCGCGCTCAAGATCTGGCCCTCCTCACCTCGGGCGACGTGGCAGTGGTGGGAAACGTCGCTCCCCGAAACGAGCCGGCGCAGCCGGAGGTTCTGGCCGCCACACCCAAGTTCTCGAGTGCTATGCCGGACGCCTTTCGCAGGGCCGCCCAGTTCGTTTTCGATAAGGAGACACAGACCGAGCCGGTCGAGTTCGAGATCGCGGGCGAGACCTTCATCGCCACCGCTCTGCCGATCCGCTCCGGCCGCCACGAAGTGATCGGCGCGCTCATGGTGGGGCGTTCGAAGGATCTCGAGATGGCGCCGTTCCTGGAGATCCGCCGCAGCCTCCTGATCGTTGGTTTCATCGCCATGCTCCTCTCTCTGCCCCTGTCGTTCGCGATGGCGCAGGGGCTTGCCGGGCCCATCCAGAAACTCGCGGAGGGCGCTCGCAAGATCGCGGGCGGCGATCTCGACGTGTCTTTGCCGCGCGCGGACGGAGAGGTGGGAGCGCTCGCTCGAGCGTTCGAGGGAATGGTGGGCGAACTCAAGGAGAAGGCGCAACTCGAAGCCCTCGTCGCCAACATGCAGCGCCGGCCCGGCGACATCACATTCCGCGGCGCATCGCCCAACAGCCGCGATTCGGGCGAAAGCGGCCAGGTCGGACGGATCTTCGCGGGGCGCTATGAACTGCTGTCCGAGCTTGGCAAGGGCGGAATGGGCGTGGTGTTCCGCGCGCGCGATCGTGAACT
>JANNJB010000432.1:0-2494 GCA_031405615.1 Vicinamibacteria bacterium
GTTCGAGCGTCTCCAGAACCCGCAGGGTCTGGCGATTGTGTTCGAAGCCGCCGTGGTCCTTCATCAGATCCGCCATCACCCGCTCGCCCGCGTGGCCGAACGGCGTGTGCCCGAGATCGTGGCCCAGGACCAGGGTCTCGACCAGTTCCTCGTTGAGGGCGAGGATCCTCGCCGCGGTGCGGCCGATCTGCGCGCCTTCGAGGCTGTGAGTGAGGCGCGTGCGGTAGTTGTCGCCTTCGTGGTTCACGAAGACCTGGGTCTTGTACTCGAGCCGCCTGAAGGACGAGGTGTGGATCACGCGGTCGCGGTCGCGCTGGAAACATGTCCGAAGCGGATGCTCGAGTTCGGTGTACCGGCGGCCACGGCTCGCAGCACTCTTCATCGCCCACGGCGACAGTCGTTCGGCTTCCCAACGCTCTTGAGCCACTCGATCGACGAAAGTCATGCCGATGATCTTAGTCCCCGCGCGGTATCCTCTTCCACAAACGAGGAGCTTTCTAAAATGGACGAAAAGAAGTCAGTGAACTTCACAGTGGTGCCGGCGGATGACGCGTCGCCGCGAACCTATTCGAATTTCTGCGCGATTCAGCACTCGCCTTTCGACTTCACCTTGACCTTCTGCGAAATGATGCCGATCACGGAGACGCAGTTCGTCGCCGGCCAGGATCATCAGTTCATCAAGGCCCCGGTGAAGACGCGCGTGGTCGTGCCGGTGCAGATCATCCCGGGTCTGGTCGCCGCGCTGCAGGAGAACTACCGCATGTACCAGGAGTCCTACGGCCCGACCAAGGGACTGGTGAATTGAGAGAGACGAAGCTCTCGCTGCGCACCGGCGCGATCCTTGACCGGCTCGAGAAGATCTATCCGGATGCCGACTGTGAACTCAACCACCGCAACGCGTTCGAGCTCCTGATCGCCACCATCCTCTCCGCCCAGTGCACGGACAAGCGGGTGAACGCGGTGACGCCGCAACTCTTCGCCCGCTATCCCACGGCCAAGGACCTCGCCGCGGCGAAGCTCCCCGAGTTGGAGGAGATCATCCGATCGACGGGTTTCTTCCGGGCGAAGGCGAAGAGCATCACCGGCTGCGCGCTGGCCCTGGTCGCGAATCACGGGGGTGAGGTTCCGAGGGACTTCGGCGCGGTGGTGAAACTCAAGGGGGTCGGGCGCAAGACGGCGAGCGTTGTCCTTGGCCACGCCTACGGCATCGCGGAAGGCATCGCGGTTGATACCCACGTTCTCCGGCTCACCGCGCGGCTCGGACTCACGAAGAATGACGATCCCATCAACGTCGAAAAAGACCTGATGAAGCTCGTGCCGAAGGAGCGCTGGGTCAAGACCACCGACCTCATCATCTTTCACGGCCGGCGAACCTGCGACGCCCGCAAACCCCGCTGCGGCGAATGCGGCATCTTCGATCTGTGTCCCTGGCCCTCGAAGCAGGCGTACGCGCACGGCGAGTCGAAGCCCGCAGGTAGGGGCGGCCCTGGTGGCCGCCCTGGCAGCCCGCAGACCGCGCCAGCAAAGAAAGCGAGGGCGAGCTCATGAAGCGAGTCGAGGCAACAATTGCCGCGGCGGTCTGTCAGATGCGCTCGGGCGAAGACGTCGCCTCGAATCTGACCTCCGCGGAAACACTGGTGCGAAACGCGGCCCGCGCGGGCGCGCAGTTCGTGGCGCTGCCCGAGTGCATGGTGTTCCTCAAGGCGGAGGGCGAGAAGGCCCCCGAGGCGCAAAGCATCGCGGGGCCCTGGGCGAATCGTTTCTCGCACCTCGCCCGCGAGTTGAAGATCACGATTCTGATGGGTTCGTTCCCGGAGACCTCCGACGAGACGGGGCGTCCCTACAACACCACCATCCTCTTCGGTCCAACCGGGGAAAAGGTGGCGGCGTACCGGAAGATGCATCTCTTCGACATCGACGTGCCGGGCATGGAACACCTGAAGGAATCGAGGGCGACCACGCCGGGAACCGAGATTGTCGTCGCGGACGCAGGTTTCGCGAAGCTGGGTCTGTCGATCTGCTACGACCTCCGTTTCCCTGAGCTGTATCGCGCGCTTTCCGCGCAGGGGGCGGAGGTCTTGCTGGTCCCCTCCGCATTCACCGATCGCACGGGCCGCGATCACTGGGAGGTTCTCCTGCGCGCCCGCGCCATCGAGAACCTCTGCTACGTGCTGGCGCCGGCGCAGTGGGGCAAACACGGAGGGAATCGCGCGAGCTACGGCCACGCGATGATCGTCGACCCCTGGGGGGCGGTTCTGGCCCAGGTCCCGGATGGGGAAGGTTTCGCCCTCGCCGTCCTCGACTTCGACCGCCTCCACCGCCTGCGCAACGAGCTCCCCGCGTTACGTGCTAGGAAACTCTAGCTAGGGTCGCACATCGTCGCGGACGCTAACGGACATCTCGCGCTAGGCCCCCGCTTTCGCGGGGGTGACGTGGGTGTCCAACTAACTTGGTAGTGGGAAAGGCGCGCGCTTACCAATCGGAGCCCCTATCA
>JANNJB010000433.1:0-3650 GCA_031405615.1 Vicinamibacteria bacterium
ACCGTGAGCCACAACCGCCGACGGCGGACCGTTGATTGCATCCCGCCGTCGTTGCTAGGAGCCCGTCAAAACGCGAAGCGAGCGCGAGCGCTGCCCGTAGGGCAGGGCGACGCCTGGCCTTGGGCCACGAAGCAAACCCCGCCTTCCCAACGACCAGCCAGATTACTAGGCCAGTTCCGGGATCTTCAGCTTTGCGCCGTTGAGATTCCCGATCACGGCAAGCGTCTGGGGGCGGCTGAAGATCTTCTGGGCCAGCTTCGAGACGTCGTCGCTGGTGACCGCGTCGATGGACCGAAGCGTTTCCTCGGGCGATATCGTGCGATTGAAGTAGATCTCGTTCCGCGCGAGGTTGCCCATCCGTGAGCCCGACCCCTCGAGCGACAACATCAGCCCGCCCTTGAGATTGTCCTTGGCCCGCTGCAACTCGTCGCTCGGCACCGCTTTGTCGACCAGCCCCTTGACCTCGTCGCTGATGAGCGACAAAACCGTGTCGATCCTCTCCTTCGATGTTGCGGCGTAGATCGAGAGACTGCCGGTGTCCATGAAGCCCGAAAGCCCGGCGGAGATGGAGTAGACGAGACCCCGTTTCTCCCGGACGTTCTGGAACAGCCGCGACGAGATGCTGCCGCCGAGGACGGTGCCGAGAACATGCCCGGTGAAGCGGTCGGCGTGGGTAGACGCAGGGCCGAGCGCGCCGAGGCAGAGATGAGTCTGCGCCAGGGTCTCCTTGTGTTTGCGGATCAGGCCGTGATGGGTCTTTGGTCGCAGGCTTCGCGTGTGAGCGACGCCACTCGGAATCGAACTGAAAAGGCGCGTGGCGAGGTCGATCGCCTTCTTCTCGGTGATCCGGCCCGCGATCGAGAGAACGAGGTTCGAGGGCACGTAGACCTTCTTGAAGAAGCGTCGGACATCGTCCTGGCGGTAGCCCTTGAGCGCTTTCCTCGTGCCGAGGATCGGCCGGCCGATCGGGTGATCGGGCCACAGCCGCTGCGCGAACATCTCGCTCAGGACATCGTCAGGAGTGTCGTCCACCATCGCGAACTCTTCGAGGATGACCGTCTTTTCCTTCGCGAGATCCGACTTGTCGAATCGCGGGTTCACCAGGATGTCGGCGAGGATCTCGGCGGACCGGTTCACGTGGGTGTCGAGCACGCGCAGATGGAAGGCCGCGTACTCCTTCGAGGTGAACGCGTCCATATGGCCGCCCATGGCGTCCACGTCCATCGCGATCTGCTCGGCGCTCCTCGAAGCCGTACCCTTGAAGACGAGGTGCTCGATGAAGTGGGCGAGCCCGCGCTCGCGGTCGTTTTCGTGACGCGACCCCCGGCGGACGAACACCCCGATCGCGACCGAATGAACCTGGGCCAGCGGTTCAACGAGGAGCGTCAATCCATTCTCGAAGACGTGTCGGCTTACGCTCATAACCGGACAGCATAGCGTTTGGGGTCAGCCCTCCGTCACTGCGACTCGGCCTGCGCGAAGTACGTGGCCCAGGTCATGCCGCGAGCTCCGCGATGGGAGAAACCCCACATCCTCATTGCGAGGAGCCCGTCGAAGGGCGACTCGACGAAGCGATCCTCGGCAGGCTTGGTAGTGGTGGCCCGCGGGGCCGAACGCTGATGTGGGCTCGTCCCGTCGGGGAGAGCGCGAAGCCTCCCTTCGGGGGACGCCCCTCCGGGTGCGACCCACATCAGCGACCGGACCCGCTCCATCCTCGGCCAAACCCCAACTTCAGAAAACGAACCCGCCCGCAACGACTCTCGGCAGTACGATTGTCCCTGAATGATCACAGTCGACGAGGCGTTGGCCGCGGTCCTTGGACGCGTTCGGACGCTCGGCACGGAGGCGATGCCTCTCGCTGATGCGGTTTCGCGGATCCTGCGCGCTGCGGTCGTCGCGGACCGGGATCTGCCCCCGTTCAACCGAGCGGCGATGGACGGCTTCGCGGTGCGGTCGGTCGATGTGAGCGTCGAGGGAACGAGGCTCAAGGTGGCGGGCGAGATCCGCGCCGGTGTCTGGCCCGACCGCGCGCTCGGATCGGGCGAAGCGATGCGGATCATGACCGGCGCTCCGGTCCCAGACGGAGCCGATGCCGTGATCCAGGTCGAGCGCACCACGATGACCGGAGCCGGAGAAGTCCAGATCGGCGCGGTCGTCTCCGCGGGTCAGAACATCGTGCCCAGAGGTTCCGAGGCCGTGATGGGCCGCGAACTTCTGCGGCCGGGTCTTCGAATCGGCTCGGCCCATCTGGCCGTGCTCGCTTCCGTGGGCGTGACCGAGCCCGTCGTTTCACGGCGGCCGCGCGTGGCGGTGATCGTGACCGGGGATGAAGTGGTGGATCCGGGCTCGCGACCAGACGCCGCGCAGATTCGCAACGCCAACGGTCCGGCTCTTGCGGCCGCGATCCGAGAGGCCGGGGGAGTGCCGACCGACGCGGGCGTTGTTCCGGACGAACCGGCGAAGACCAGAGCCGCCATCGAACGAGCGCTTTCAGAAAGGCACGACGCCATCGTCCTTTCCGGAGGTGTCTCCGCGGGGGACTTCGACTTCGTGGAAAAGGCGCTCGGCGAACTTGGTGTCACCCTCCACGTCACGGCGGTTCGCGTGAAGCCGGGGGCGCCGTTCGTTTTCGCCACGCACGGCGATACTTTGATTTTCGGCCTGCCCGGGAACCCGGTCTCGGCCCAGGTCACGTTCGAACTTTTCGCCCGCCCCGCGCTTCTCAAGATGCAGGGCGCCGCGGCGTTCCTGCGTCCGAAGGTGGCGGCCACCCTTGACTCCCCTCTGACCAATCGCTCCGGTCGTCGCAACTATCTCCCCGTGCTGGTGACTGCGAGCGAGGGGAGTCTTCGCGCCGCGCCCGTGCGTACGCAGGGTTCGGGCGATACTCTTGCCCACGCGCAGGCGAACGCTCTGGCCGTGCTCGAGCCCGATCAAACGTCCGTGGCGGCCGGAGACCACGTTCTCCTGTATCCGCTTTCCCCCATCCTCGAGGTTTAAGTCATGCCCAAAGCTCCCGCCAGAAAGACGGCGCCCAAGCTCTCCCACGTGGGACGCAATTCGCGCGCCCGCATGGTCGACGTCACCGACAAGGCCGAAACCGTTCGCGAGGCCAAGGCGTCGGGACGGATCAGCATTTCGAAGGCCGCGATGGCCCTCGTCCGGGAGCACAGTCTCGAGAAAGGGCCGGTGACCGCAGTCGCGCGTTTCGCCGGAATCCAGGCCGCGAAGCGCACCGCGGACGCGATACCGATGTGCCATCCCCTTCTCCTTTCGCAAGTGGATGTGGTGATCATTCCGCGGCCCTACGGTTTCGAGATCACCGCCACCGTCAAGACCCGCGGCCAGACCGGGGCGGAGATGGAAGCGCTCCACGCGGTGTCGGTGGCCGCACTCACCATCTACGACATGGTGAAAGCCGCGGACAAGAAGATGGTGATCGGCGACATCCGCCTCGATTCGAAGACCGGAGGCAAGAGCGGTGATTTTAAGAGGTAGAAGCCGCGTGGCCGCGATCGCCGGGGCAGGTACGCTCGCCGAGTTGGTGGGTGATCGGGCGGTTCCGCTCGACCGCGAGGCCAGGGCGCAGGGACTCGCCGCCGCTGCGGCCCGCGGGTTCGAAGCCCTGCCGGCCACGAGCCCCGCACGGC
>JANNJB010000434.1:0-5346 GCA_031405615.1 Vicinamibacteria bacterium
GCCAACCTCCTCTCCTTCCCGCAATTCATCGAGAAGTTCGATGACCTCGTGGGACGGTCGCGCAAGAGCACGCTCATGCCCGACGACTTCATGGGCACCACGGTTTCCCTCACCAACCCCGGCACCGTCGGCACCACGGCCTCGACGCCTCGCCTCATGCCCGGCCAGGGGCTGATCCTCGCCACCGGCAGCCTCGACTATCCGCCCGAGTTCCGGTCGATGGCGCAGAAGACCCTGTCGATGCTGGGCATCAGCAAGGTCATGACCGTCACCTCCACCTACGACCATAGGGTGATCCAGGGCGCGGAGTCCGGACTCTTCCTCGCCCGCATCGAGGATCTGCTGCGCGGCGACGACCGCTTCTACGAACGCATCTTCGAAGACCTCGCGGTTCCCTATCCGCCCGTCCGGACCGAGGTCGATGCGCTCGCCCCCGCGTTCATGGGCGGCGGAGGGGCATCGAACCGCGAAGAAGTCGAAAAGCAGGCGCGGGTTCTCCAGCTCATCCACGCCTTCCGAGTGCGCGGCCATCTTCTCGCGCAGTTCGACCCGCTCGGGGTCAAGCGCCCGCCCGTCAAGGACCTCGATCCCGGCGGTTACGGCCTGACCCTGTGGGACCTCGACCGAGAATTCTTCACGAATGGCGCGCTCGGCAAGGAGAAGGCGACGCTGCGGGAAATCGTCGACGTATTGCGCGAGACGTACTGCAACACCGTCACGTCCGAGTACATGTTCATCGCGGCGCCCGGTCAGAAGGAGTGGCTGCAAAACCGGCAGGAAACCTCGCGCAACAAGACCGAGCTTTCAGCCGTCGAGAAGAAGCGTGTGATGGAGAAACTCGCCGAGGCCGAGGCCTTCGAGCGGCACCTACATACCAAGTACGTTGGCCACAAGCGCTTCTCCCTTGAAGGGCTCGAGTCCACGATCCCGCTCCTCGACGAATTGCTGTCGCTCGCCGCCCGAACCGGCGTCGCGGATGCCGTGCTCGGCATGGCCCATCGCGGACGTCTGAATATCCTCGCGAACGTTCTCGAGAAGCCTCTGCCGCAGATCTTCGCGGAGTTTGAAGGTTCCACCGACCCCGATGAAACCCAGGGTTCAGGTGACGTCAAATACCACCTCGGCGCGCAGAGCACGCACCGGGCCCCCGACGGTTCGTCGCTGGCCCTCGAACTCGCTCCGAATCCCTCGCACCTCGAGTTCGTGAACCCGGTCGTCGAAGGCATGGTCCGCGCGAAGCAGGACCAGCGGGGCGATCGCGCGCACGTGACCGCCCTTCCGATTCTCCTTCACGGCGATGCGGCGTTCGCGGGCCAGGGCGTGGTCGCCGAGACGCTGAACCTCTCCGGTCTGTCGGGTTATCGGACGGGCGGCACGATCCACATTGTCACGAACAACCAGATCGGCTTCACCACCCTGCCCGAAGACGCGCGCTCTTCGACGTACTGCACCGACGTGGCGAAGATGGTCGCGGCTCCGGTCTTCCACGTCAACGCCGACGATCCCGATGGCGTCATTCACGTGGCGCGGCTGGCCTTCGAGTTCCAGCGAACGTTCAAACACGACGTGGTCATCGACCTCGTGGGTTTTAGGCGTTGGGGGCACAACGAGGGCGATGAACCCTCCTACACCCAACCGACGATGTACGCGCGAATAAAGAATCACCCCTCGACCGCCACGATCTACGGAGAGAAGCTCGTGAAGACGGGTGCGATGTCCCGTGAAGATCTCGAGACCATCTGGGCGACGAAGCGCGCCATGATGCAGCAGACCGAAGGTGGAGCGGCGAGCGAAGCGAAAGCGCCTCCTGCCGAACCGCCCGAGGTTGACGCGGCGGCGATGTCGGGCCGGCTGCGCGCGACCCTGCAGGGTCTCACCCGCATCCCCACGGGTTTCGAACCGCATCCCAAACTCCTGCCTTACCTCAAGAAGCGAGCGGATCTGCTCGAGGGGCGGGGCAAGGGAGATATCGACTGGGCCACCGCCGAGGCCCTCGCTTTCGGCACGCTCCTGCTCGAGGGCGTCTCGGTGCGTCTCTCCGGCCAGGATGTCGGGCGCGGCACGTTCTCGCAGCGGCACGCCATCTTGTACGACCATCGCGACGGGAAGGAGTTCGTTCCGCTTCAGCAACTCGCGGCCGGCGGCGCCCGCTTCGATGTCTACGACTCTCTCCTCTCCGAGTGCGCGGTGATGGGCTTCGAGTTCGGTTACTCGGCGGTTCATTCGCGGTCTCTCGTCCTGTGGGAGGCGCAGTTCGGCGATTTCGTGAACGCGGCGCAGGTGATCGTCGATCAGTTCCTCGCCGCCACCGAGCAGAAGTGGAATCAGCCGGTGGGTCTCACCCTGTTGCTGCCCCATGGCCACGAAGGTCAGGGCCCCGAGCACAGCTCGGGCCGGATCGAGCGCTTCCTCACCCTGTGCGCCGAGAACAACCTGCGCGTGGCCTACCCATCGACGCCCGCGTCGTTTTTCCACCTCCTTCGCGCCCAGGGCCGCTCGGCGGTTCGCAAGCCCCTGATCGTCTTCACCCCGAAATCCCTGCTTCGCGCGCCGCACTGCGTGTCGACCCTGGGCGACCTGTCCGACGGTCATTTTTTGCCCGTCATCGGCGACACCCATGTCGACCCGGGCATGGTGCGCCGTGTCGTCATTACCTCAGGCAAGCTGACGTACGACCTGCTCAAGGAACGCGAGACCCGCGGCGCCCGCGATGTCGCGATCGTTCGCCTCGAGCGGTACTACCCGTTTCCCGCGGCCGAACTCATTGAGATCCTCCGCACCTTCCCAGTGACCGCCGAGATCGTCTGGGCCCAGGAAGAACCGGCCAACATGGGACCGTGGCGGTTCATCCGCGAACGTTTCCTCGATGGCGAGATAGCCGGGTTCGAAGGCCGCTGGCCCAAGTACCTCGGCCGCGACGCGAGCGCGTCCCCCGCACCCGGCTCGCACAAGGTCCACGCCCGCGAGCAGGACGAGATCGTCGCGAAGGCGTTCGCTTAGGCCGGCGGCCTTCTCCGGGCCAGAAGTCGCGTCGTACAATGTACGACATGGAAACCACTCTGACCGTGCGCGTGCCAAAGAAACAAAGCGATGCCCTGACCCGCCTGGCCCGGTCCCGGAAGGTCACGGTCTCCGCCGTGGTCCGAAGCCTGCTCGACCAGTCGCTCTCGGGTCAGAGACTCAAGGGCTTTGCCTCGCTCGCCGGCTCGATCTCCAGTGACGGCAAATCGGCTCCGGCGTTCCGGACGACCATCCGAGAGCGGAACTTCCGCGATTGAGAAGCGTCATCCTCGACACCGGACCGATCGTCGCCTACCTCGACCGATCCGAGCCTGCTCATTCCTGGGCGCGGACAACGCTCCTGGCGACGGAGGGCAACCTGGTCACGACTTCAGCCGTCATCACCGAGGCGATGCACTTCCTGTCACTGGTCCCGAACGGACCCTCCGCTCTGAGCGGACTGATTGACCAGGGTCCTGTTCAGGTCTTCGATTTCTGCGGGGCGCCGGATTTGAGTCGGGCGGTGGGACGCATGGTGCGGTACGCGGATACGCCCATGGATTTCGCCGATGCGACCCTCGTGCTCCTCGCTGAGACAGTGGGCTCCGGCGAGATCCTGACCCTCGACCGCCGCGGGTTCAGGACCTACCGGTGGGGCCGCAACCGCACCTTCAGTCTGCTCGGCTCCTAGAGGCGGGGAGGGCGAATTCCGCCTCCTAGCTTCCGAAAACAATCCCCTGGGCCAGCGGCAGGTCCTTGGAGTAGTTGATCGTGTTGGTCTGCCGGCGCATGTAGGCCTTCCAGGCGTCCGAGCCGGATTCGCGGCCGCCGCCCGTGTCCTTCTCGCCGCCGAACGCTCCGCCGATCTCGGCGCCCGATGTCCCGATGTTGACGTTGGCGATGCCGCAATCGCTCCCCGCGGCGGAGAGAAACGTCTCCGCGGTGAGCAGGTTGGTGGTGAAGACCGCCGACGAGAGACCCTGGGGCACGTCGTTGTGCGCCTTCATGGCGGTTTCGAATTCGTCGAACTCGATGACGTAGAGGATCGGCGCGAACGTTTCTTCGCAGACAATCTTCATATCGGCGCGGGCTCTTATGATGGTCGGCTCCACGTACTGGCCCTTGATGACCTTGCCGCCGAACAGAACCTCGCCGCCCTCAGCGACCGCGTTCTCGACACCGCGCTTGAACGCCGCGACCGCCTTCTCGTTGATGAGCGGGCCCATGAGCGTCTGAGGATCCATGGGATCGCCCACCTGGATCTGTCCGTAGGCCTTCACCAGCGACGCGGTGAACGTGGCCGCGATCTCCTTCTGGAGGAAGAGTCGCCTCGTGGTCGTGCAGCGTTGTCCGGCCGTGCCCGCGGCTCCAAACACCACGCCGCGAAGAGCCAGGCCGAGGTCGGCATCCTTCATAACGATGATGCCGTTGTTGCCGCCGAGTTCGAGCAGGCTGCGGCCGAGGCGCTTCGCGACTCCTTCACCGACCTTGCGTCCCACCGCGGTCGAGCCGGTAAAGCTGACCAGCGGGAGACGGGAATCGGCGGTGAAGCGCGCTCCGATCGAAGGGCCACCGATCACGAGCGCGAAAACCCCCGCGAAGCCGTGCCGTTCGAGAACACGGTCCGCGATCTTCTGGGTCGCGATGGCCGTGAGGGGCGTGAGTTCCGACGGCTTCCACACGACGGTGTCACCGCAGACCGCGGCGACGAGGGCGTTCCACGACCAGACGGCGACGGGGAAGTTGAACGCGCTGATCACGCCGATGGGGCCGAGCGGATGCCACTGTTCGTACATGCGGTGGCCCGGGCGTTCCGAATGCATGGACAGGCCATAGAGCTGGCGCGAGAGACCGGTGGCGAAGTCGGCGATGTCGATCATCTCCTGCACCTCGCCCTTGCCTTCGGCGTAGATCTTGCCCATCTCGAGGGTCACGAGAGCCCCCAGGTCGTCCTTCTGAGCGCGCAGCGCATCGCCGATCTGCCGCACGATCTCCCCGCGCTTCGGGGCGGGAACCGCGCGCCACCGTTTGAACACGTCTGCGGCTTCGTCGACGATCCGGTCGTACTCGGCCTCGTTCACGGTCTTCACCCGGGCCAGCGCGTCGCCCGTCGCAGGATTCGTCGAGACGATTTCTTCGCCTGAAGGGTCGGCGATCCACGCGACCCCCTTGCCGCCGGAGTTCGTGGGTTCGATGCCGAGTCGAGAGAGAAGCGCCTTCGTGTCCATGAGGACGATTCTACGTTTCGGGCGGCGCCTGCTTAGCGTAGGCCGAATTCCTGGAGAGCTCCGCTGCCGCGGAGCCTCCCATGCCCCGAGGGCAGGCTTCGCGCGAGCAAAGTCGCTC
>JANNJB010000435.1:0-8485 GCA_031405615.1 Vicinamibacteria bacterium
CAGACGCATTCTAAATTCTTTAAAATGGCTAAAGCCTCTGAAATAATTGGTGTAGTGTCTTCTCATCTCGAAGATGCCTAGCTGCTGTCCCTTCCATTCAATGGATTTGATAAAATGTTTTTTGCAAGTATCCACCGTCCCCGTCGCTGTCGAAGGCACCTCCTCCCTGACACACCGCGGGTCGCTCGTAGAGCCGGACGAGCCCGGCGATGTCGTCCGAACTGAAAGCAGGGCCGCGACCATCGAAGTGCGCGCTCGCGCGCATCAGTGCTTCGTCCTGAGGCGTACCGGGTGTGCAGGGACCGGAGGCCGCATCGCCGCAGGAGTGGCCGAGGCCTATGGCGTGGCCAACTTCGTGCGCCAACACCGCGGAGCCCAAGGCTCCTCCGAACAGAATCAGGGCGCAATCTCCGCCATTCTGAGTGACGACGTTCCCTTCGAGAATCGTCCGGTGTGACAAGCCCTTGTAGTAATGAGTTACTCCAGTGGTGGAGTAGCCTCCCCGGGCCAGAATGCCGCCCGCGGCGCAGTCGAAACTGCCGGGGATGTCCTCGAAAGGATCATTCATCAGCAGCGCGTTCACCCCGTCGGTCAAGTAGATACTCTGGGCATTCGCATTCGTGCCCGCGTAGGAGAAGGCCAGATTCGACGTCGGCTGGTTGTTGAAAGCATTGAGGG
This sequence comes from Vicinamibacteria bacterium, assembly GCA_031405615.1. GTDB lineage: Bacteria > Acidobacteriota > Vicinamibacteria > Fen-336 > JAGNNV01 > JAGNNV01. Next base: position 679 of record JANNJB010000435.1, read on the forward strand.
CAATCTGGAACGCCGTGACGCCGCCTCCGGCCATCGTGCTGCCTCCGAGCCTCACCACCCAGGGGACCGTCACTCCCGAATCGAACTGCGCCCATCGAGCCGGGGAGCCGAGGAAGGTATAGGGCGCCGACTCCGAATACGCGTCGTCGACCGCGAGTTCGGCCTTCGGTCGCTCGTATCCGGGCCCTTGCCCGCCCTGGGCACGGCTCTCGATCCACGAAGCGAACGCGTCGAAGTCGCGAGCCGGCTCGGCCTGTGGCTCCGCCAGGGAGGTGCTGCCCACGAGGTCTCTCTGGGCGCGTGTCTCGAAAGAATCTTTGAGGCGTACCTCTCTGAACGCCCCGAGCATCAACTCCACGACCCGGAAGGTGCCGTCTTGATGAGGGGCGAGGAACAGAATCACCCGGTCGCCATCGATGAAGCGGGGCATTCCGGGCACGATGAAAGTGTCGCTGCCCGGAACCGCGACCGAGATCTCGAGCGCGTTCACCGCGCCTTTCAGAAGCCGTTCCACCGAGATCGTGTACGCGGTGTAGGCCTCGCCCCAGGGCTCACGGCTCACGACCTTGCCGACGATGGCGATCGGCGATCGATCGACAAGGGAGGCGTCCGTCACCGGGAGGTAGGTGACCGCCGGGGCCGCCGGGCCAAGGGCCAGCAAACAGACAGCGGCAAGGTACTTACGGAAACGGATGGTTGGGGACATGGGAGCCTCGAGGGGAATGTCCCTGGACAGTAGTCGCGGGTCGTTGGGATGTCAACGACATATGTCACACCGGGGTTCCATGGCCCCAGCCCCGGGGCACGCGATGGAGGGCGAGGGATCCGCTCGCGGCTTCGAAGGCGTCTCTTACGGCAGAAACCTCCCGCGGTACTCGGTGGCCCCGAGGAAGCCGTTGATGAGGTTCAAGGCGGAAGCGCCCGCGTTGAGCTGCCCCACCCAGTAGTCGAAGCCACCCTGCTCCGGCATCCGGCGCAGCATGCCGTAGTAGACCATGGTCACGAAGACTCGGTTGTACGACGACTGCTGATACTCCGCCGATTCCGAGAAACCCACCATCACCTGGCCGCGCGTCAAGAAACCGCCATTGAGTTGGGCGGTCCAATACGCCAACCCCTGCGCGTCCGGAGCACGGCCCAGCACGTTCTGGTAGACGAGCGTGACGAAGGCCGCATTGTCGAGCGAGCCATAGGTGCCAATGAACTCCGCCGAGCCGGCGAAGGCCTGGGAGATGCTGTTCAGGGACATGCCCGCGCGGTACTGATAGAGCCAGTAGTCGAGCCCCGGCTTGTCGGGGATGCGATTGAAGTAGGCGAAGTAGAGCCTGGTGACGGGTGCGATCGCCCCCTGAAACTCCGGGGAGTCGAAGAACGACTTCGTGACCACCGCTCGCGCCGTTCCGCCGGCTATGGCCGCCGACCAGTACGAAATGCCGAAGGCGTCGCCCTCGCGGCTGAGGAAGTCCCGGTACTGCTGCATCGAGAACAGCCGCGCGCTTGTGAAGACGTCGTTGTCCTTCACGCAGGGGTTGGTGAGCTGCCTCCACTCCACCGTGTCGGGAACACCGTCCAGATCAGCATCGAGGGGGCTCGCAGAGTTGCAATGCAGTGAGGGGAGGGATGCGGAACTCAAAGGGTCTGAATCGGCAACCACCTCGGCCCCGTCTTCCCACCCATCTTGATCCGTGTCCGCCGCAAGCGGATCGGTGCCCCGCCGCACCTCTTCTCCATCGTTTAGGCCATCGAGGTCACTATCCGGATTCTCCAGGCCCGTCCCGAGACGCGTCTCATCGAAATCCAGGACGCCATCAAGGTCGCGATCATTGTTCCGCACGCCATCGCCCAGAGGCCCTTCGACGCCGTCATCTCGAACCGCTGCCACGGTAAACCACGTCACAGCCGCGCCTTCGGCGCCCGCCCAGTGCTCATCCGTGTCCAGCGAAATGCCGGTGATGCTCGCGACCCTCTGAAAGATCGCTTCGCCGTCCGCCTTCCGGTACACCCAGTAGCCAACCACCCGTGGGTCAGTCGATCCCGTCCAGGTGACGCGCGTGCGAGAAACCCCGGAGGCTACGTATGGAAGGGCGCGCACTTCGGCAACTTCGGACGGCGCGTCGAGCACGATCGACGGGGAAGCACCAAGGGCCAACGACATTGCCAGGGTTCGTTGTCCCTGCGGCACGTATAACCGCCACCGACCCTGCGCCGAGGCGCCTCCATCGCCATACCCAGCTGACAAGACCGTGTCCCGGCTGTCGTCAGCCTTCAACACAGTCTGATAGGAACCCGCGACAGGTCCCGGGACGGCGACCGCGACTCCCTCGATATCCGAATGAACCTCGCTGCCCTCAATACCCAACTCCACGGCGCCGGTGTCCGGGCTGATCCCCACGTGAGCTCCGCTCGGCGCTTGGACGTAGAGAGCCGCCAGTCCTTCGGCCTCGATTGACAGACGGGATGAGCCCACCATCGGAAGCGCCGGAAGCGCTGCACAATTGGCGAGGGATGCGCTCAGCAGGAAGCTGGCGATCTCGCACTTGTAGTCGCCCACAAGCTTGAAGTGCTCTTTGTCACTCGAGTCAACGAAGTCCCAACTGCTGTTGTTTGTCCATTGCGCGCTCCCGCTGGAGATGGTTTCGTCTCCCGCTTCCGGCGTGAGAACGGCCGAGTCTCCGGTTGGTGTTCCATGGTCATACAGCGAGCCTTGCGCGGCCGCTTCTATCCGGATCGACGTGAGCGTCCGACTTTTGCTGGACGTGAAGGCTCGCAGTTCCACGCCGTTTGACAGTGTGTTGGCCTCAGAATTCAGTTCCTGAACCGTCCAGTTGCAACTGTTATCGTCCACGTTTGTGGAGCAGAAGATCTTCTTGGCGGCGCTGCCTGGCGACGGCAGGCTCAAGAAAGCTACATCCGGAGTCGGGAGCAAGTCCCGAGCCACGCGGGCGTACGTACGATAAAAGGCCCGCACTGCCGTCGGGTCCGGCCTGAGCCGGGGCGAGACACCCAGCGACCAATCAAGACAGAGGACCTTGGGAACGGATCCGAGCATCTTCGACATTAGACCCTCGGTGACCCTGGTGTAGTAATGGGTGATGCCTGTACTACTGCAAGATCCAGCACCGTCAGTCAGCTTTGGATCTCCTCCTTCCCACATGTAATACGACTTGGTGACGCCGAGATGCGGGGGGGCGACCATGGCGAACTTCCTTACCTTCGACTGGTTACCCGCCTGGATGTATGCCCGCGCAACGAGGTTGCCCGTGCTGTGCGCGACGATGTCTACCTCCGTCCTTCCGGGGGACAAGGCGAGTGCGCGCTGGATGCAGGCGGCGAGGTACTCTGTGGCGCTCTCCTTGACCGGACGGCGCCAGTCGTACGGACACTCGATGATGGTCTGCCCAAGGACGTAACCCTCTGCAGCCAATGCATCCTCGAGCTTTCGCCAGCCGCTTGCGTCATAGAGGCCTAGAAGCTCATACAGGACAAGCCCTGAGGCATCGGCCGGAGACTCCTTCGGAAGCGTCGGATAGAAGCTCCCTCGGATGGACGACCCCAACATGCCCGGCAGGAGCACGATGGGCGTGTGTACGGTGTCGTTGCGGGTCGGTACGATGAGTGGGCTGAGACTGCTGGTGCGGCCGGCGACCACGGTTACCTGAACTGGCGCGCTCTTCCAGAGTTGGCCGGCATTCGTGTGCTCGGCCCAGATCGAATAACTTCCGCAGGGCACGCCTGTGAAGCTGTAGACGGCACCGGTGCCTCGTCGCACCTCTGTTCCCCCTTGGGCGAGGACCACGGTGGAGCCCAATAGCAGCCTTCGCGCGTCATTCCAAACGATGCCCGCAACGGTTCCGCTCTTGCTGCACCCCGCGGTGACGGCGATGGTGGCCTCTCCTGTTGCGACGCCGGTGACCTTGAGCTTAAGCGTAGGCAGGACGCTCGTCAGCTTCACGTTGCTGCTCTCCCATAAGCCACCGCTCATGTCGATTCGTGTGGGCGAGACGGCACCTGCCGTGCTGCTCATCGAGAGCTGCCCGGTGTAGAAGACCTGAGCATTCGCGGCATTCCGCGCGATCACTTTGACGGCGAACGGCGTATTGGGGCCAGAAACCTGAACAGGGGCGACAACCTCGAAGTGATCCACTTTCTGGTACACGACAACCGTGCCGGTGTGCAGCCGTGTGGGAGCACCGGGGAACGAAACGGCCAACGTCCACGTGTGTGAGCCGGGCGTGGCGTACGTGTAGTCCGCGCTCTTGAGGGTGGACGTATTCCCACTCTCACCAAACGTCCACAGGAACGACGGCTGGGAGGTCCCCGAGCAGGTGCCCGGTTTGGGAGATGCGGTGGCCCGAAATGAACCAGGCGACCCAAGCAAAACGCTCGAAGGCACGGTAGAGCTGCTCGAGAGTCCGCAGCCCTGATCCCAAGTGGCGCGAATGGTGTAGCTGATGCTGGATGTCGAATAGTTGGTAACTCCGATCCACCAGCGCTGCGAGCCCGGGCTGGGCACGAGGCACTCGTCGGCGTTGGCTGACGCGTTGTACCCTCTGCAGCTGTAAACCGACGTCGTAGGTCTGTCGACTGGGCGAAGGTATAGGTCGGCGTCTGCGGAAAGGCCGTCCAGCCTGACTTTGAGATTCGAAGTAGACGCGCTGCTGTCAACGTAGTACCAATGCCACTGGGTCTGCCTCGGGGCTGCCGGCAGCGTGCTGGTCACCGGGGTACCATTCGCCAGCGGGACATCCGCCGCAGGCGCGGAGGCTGCCAGAGAGAGAACGACAGCGCACGCAAGGGTGAACCGGTGCGTCGCGGCGACTCGGAGCCGGCTCACTAGCGCGAACAGGTCATGGATGGGTTTCATTGGTTGATCCTCGGACTTCTGCATGTCGTTTCGCTATCGTGAGCGTGAAGGGGCCGCGAGCCGCCCCAGCCAGCGTGCCCACTCCGGTCAGTAAGACCGCCACAATTGCGGGTCCTCGCGCGCGAGCAGGGCCCAGAGAACCCAGAGTCACGCCGCCAGCGATCAATTCGTTTCATTCACGCGCCTGCAGAGCCGGCCCTGGGACCTCGCCGCGAGTCTTTGAGGGTTCCATCCAGGCGGAGGCAGGGGTCGCTATCGGGGGCTCCTTCAATTTTCGCATCTCCGTTCCTGGGAGATCGGCGGCATTGTGTGCCCAGCCAAACCAGTGGTCAAGGGATTTCGTGCGTCACAGAGCGCGTGGCGTAATCTGGCGTGTGCGCCTGACCTAGGCGAGCGTCGTCCCCTCAGGTCCGAGCGGACTGATGAGTCGCACTCACCCCCTGTGGCAATTCCTGCGCGGGCTTCCCTATGCGCGATGTGTCGAGAAGCCGCTTCGGCGGGATGGTTCCGGTACGCTCCAGAAGGCCGGGCCGCTGCCTTGGCGAGGCCGCAGGTCGGACTAGACCGTTTCAAGTCTATGTCCGACGAATCTGGCCCCATTACGGCAGGAAGCGCCCCCGGTACTCAGCCGCCGCGAGGAATCCGTTGATCAGGTTCAAGGCGGAAGAGCCTCCGCCAAGCAGCGCCACCCAGTAGTTGAACCCCGCTTGATCCGGCATCCGGCGCAGCATGCCGTAGTAGACCATCGTCACGAAGACCCGGTTGTAGGAGGTCAGCTGATACTCGGACGACTCAGAGAAGCCAACCATCACCTGGCCGCGCGTCATGGAGGCGCTGTTGAGCTGTCCGGTCCAATATGCGAGCCCGGCGGCGTCCGGCGCCCGGCCCAGAACGTTTTGATAGACGAGGGTGACGAACTGGGAGTTGTTGAGGTTGCCGTACGTGCCGATGAACTCCGCCGAACTCGCGAAGGCCTGGGAAACGGTGTTGAGGGGCGTGCCCGACCGGTACTGATAGATCCAGTAGTCGAGCCCCGGCTTGTCGGGAATGCGGTTGAAGTAGGCGTAATAGAGACGGGTGACCGGAGCGATGGCGCCCTGGAACTCGGGGGAATCGAAGTACGACTTGGTGACGGTCGCCCGCGACGTTCCGCCGGCAATGGCCGCCGACCAGTACGAGATGCCGAAGGCATCGCCCTCGCGGCCGAGGAAGTCCCGGTACTGCTGCATGGTGAACAGCCGCCCGTTGGTGAAGACGTGGTTGTCCTTGATGCAGGGGTCGGTGTTCTCCTGCAGCTCGATGGTGTTGGGGATGTTGTCGAGATCGCCGTCGGGCGATCCGGCGGGCGTGCAGGTGGGGGAGGCGACGCCAGTCCGCCGGTTGCTGCCGCGGCCGGTGCCCCAGAGCACGTGTGCGTTCGCACTTCCGGGCAGATCGTAAGCCACCACACCGCTGCCCGAGGTGCCGATCACGATCTCGAGGTCGGCGTCGGCGTCGATGTTCGCGAGGGTGGGGGCGGCAAGGCCGCCGTTCCAGGTGGTGCCGAAGCCGGCCGGCAGGTTCAAAGCATGAAGCGAGTTGCCAAGATAGTCGAGGACGTGGAGCTGGCCGATCCGGTTTCCCCCGTTTTCCGGCCAGGAAGTGAAGATCACCTCGGCCTTCCCGTCGCCGTTGAGGTCGGCGACGATCGGCTCGCTGGCGAACCGGATGCCCGTGCCGGGTACGTCGTAAGGCCAGTTTCCGTGCTGGGTTTTGTCGAGCCAGTAGGCGTGGAGCCTTCCGTCGTAGCTCGGGTACAGGATCTCCTTGAGCCCGTCGCCATCGAGGTCCGCGACCACGGTGTTGTTGACACTGTTCTGGATGAGGTTGAAGTCCTGTGTCAGCGGCCCCGAAGCCGGAAGGGCCGACGGGATCACCGTCCAGTCGAAGCCGTTGCCGGCCCAGCGTGTCCGGTCCATCCGGAGAATCCACGGCAGGTGGTAGAGGTCGCCGTCCGGGTCTCCGATCGCGCAGTCGTAGACGTCGCCCACCACCACGAATTCGTTGATGCCGTCTGCGTTGACGTCGGCGATGGCGGGCGCGGTGTTGGCGAAGTTGGGGCGGTGCTGAATGCCGCACTCGGCGTAGCCCTGCAGGTCGGCCGCGTGGTCGACGTGCACGCCCTGCTGGCTCCAGACCTGGCGCGGCGAGTACATGGAATTGACCCCGAGCTGGTTGCCGTTGCGATCGAGCGCCGTGATGTAGTGCGTGTCGGTCGGGCCGATCACCTCCAGCATGCCGTCGCCGTTCAGGTCGCCCACGGCCACGTTCTCGTTGTACATGCCCCAGCCGAAGCCGAGTTCGCCGTCGCGACGCGCGGGCCAGCCGGGCCGGATGTTCCCCGCCGCGTCGAAGACATTGAGCTGCTTCGTCTGTCCTCCGCTCGCGCGGCCCACCACGACTTCGAGCAAGCCATCGCGCTCGAGGTCCGCGACCGCCAGCGTTCGCACCTCGCCGGACTGAGCGGGAAATGCTGTCCGTGACCAGAGCAAACTTCCATCGGAGCCGTTGTGAGCGACGACCAGATTGGAGCCGCGGCCGACGATCACCTCGAGCGAGCCGTTCCCGGTGAGATCCGCGACCGCGACGCCTGGCCAGACCCGGTTCGGATTCGCGGAGCGCCACTTGAGAGCGCCCGTGGCGCCGTTCAGCGCGACGAGGTCATAAGAACCCCAGATCACATCGGGCTGGCCATCGTTGTCGATGTCCGCTACGGCCGGCGAGGCGTACCAGCCCGTCTGGCAGTACGACCCGAAGCAGCCGCCGCGCTGCCACTTGAGGACGGGCGCTGAAACCGCCTGTGCGCGGATTCATCCCCGATGAATGGCTGGCAGATGATATATCAAAAGACGAACAAAAAGACCGTTATTCTCATTATTTTTTTACCCGATTAGCGAATGCACC
>JANNJB010000436.1:0-4947 GCA_031405615.1 Vicinamibacteria bacterium
CGCCTCGCGCGCATCGTGGTGAAGCTGCGGCCAAGGCACCCTGGCGTTCCCTTCGTCTCCGCGGGCCGCATGGCGTTCATCTATGCGATGGAGCGAAGCTGCCGCTTCGCCAAGCTCTTAGAGGAGCCTCGCGGCCCACTGCGCTCAGGGAACGGTGCCTTGGCCTCCGCACGCAGGTTCAAGCGCCCCTCCGCGCACTCGATACCGTCGGGCCCCGCTCCTCATCCCAAGAGTGCAGACACGTGTCTCTGGGTGGTACGTCCTCCAGTCGAACCAGTACTCCGTGATGGGCGCGCTGAAGCTGGACGGCATGCATTTCTGGGTACTCGGGCGTCGATTCAGCGGGGCTCCATGGCGGCGCGTGCTTCGGAGACGATCCGGACGTATTCCCGCGCGCGTTCGGTGATGACTGCGACGCCGCCCGGTTCGCGCAGGGCCTTGAGGTCGACGAGGTCCGCGCCGACCCCCAACGCGATTGAGCCGGCCTTGATGAAGTCGGCCGCGGTCTTGATGGAAACGCCGCCCGTGGGCATGAGGGCAATCTGCGGGAAGGGTGCTTTCAGGGACTTTATGTAGCTCGCTCCGCCCAGGGCGCCGCAGGGGAAGACCTTCACCACGTCGGCGCCGGCACTCCACGCGGCAAGCACCTCGGTGGGAGTGAGGGCTCCGGGCATCACCGCGATCGAGTATCGACGGCAGATTTCGATGGTGGCGGTGTTCACGGCCGGACTCACGATGAAATGGGCGCCCGCCAGCATGCAGGCGCGCGCGGTCTCGGGGTCGAGCACGGTGCCCGCACCCACGATCGCCTTCGGATCCTGCTTGCGAATGGCTTCGATCACGCTCAGCGCTCCGGGCACGGTCATCGTGATCTCGAGAACGGGGACGCCGCCCGCGCCGATCGCGTCGACCACTCGCAACGCTTCGTCTTTCGACTCCGCGCGGATCACGGGAACGAGGCCCACTTCGGCGATGCGCTTCAAAACTTCACTCTTGTCCATTCGATTCTCTTTCGTGCTTTGTCCGTGATCGCGGTCGAGCTAGCGCGACACCCGCGCGGTGCCGCCCTTCATCACCCGCTCGACTTCCGCGAGAGTGACCATCGTGGTGTCGCCGGGGGTCGTCATCGCAAGCGCCCCGTGCGCCGCGCCGCATTCGACCGCCCATTGCGGGCCCTTGCCGGCGAGGAAACCATAGATCAAGCCGGAAGCGAAGGAGTCGCCCCCGCCCACCCGGTCGAAGATCTCGAGGTCAGGTCGTTCCGGCGCCTGGTAGAGCTTGCCGCCTTCATAGACAACGGCGCTCCAGTCGTTGATGGTCGCGGTCTTGGCGGTCCGAAGGGTCGTGGCCACGACCTTGAAGTTCGGAAACTCCGTGATGGCTTTCTCCATCATCCGGCGGAAGTTCTCGACTTCAAGAGTCGAGAGGCTCTCGTCGAGACCGTCTACGTGGATGCCCAGCGACGCCTGGAAGTCCTCCTCATTCCCCAGCATGACGTCGACCAACGGCGCCAGCTCGCGGTTGACCTCGCGCGCCCGTTTCTCGCCGCCGATCGATTTCCAAAGCGAGGGGCGATAGTTGAGGTCGTAGGAAACGATGACGCCGTTTCGATGCGCGGCCTCCATGGCCTCCTTCGCGACGAGCGGCGTGGTTTCGCTCAAGGCCGCGAAGATGCCGCCGGTGTGGAACCAGCGCGCGCCGTCCTTCGCGAAGATCTGATTCCAGTCGATGTCTCCGGGCTTGAGCTGGGAGACCGCGGTGTGGCCGCGATCCGAACAGCCAAGCGCCGCGCGCACGCCGAAGCCGCGTTCGGTGAAGTTCAACCCGTTGCGCGCCTTGCGGCCGACCCCGTCGTCGGCGACGAAGCGCACGTAGGTCTGGTCGACACCGCCCTGGTACATGAGATCCTGAACGAGGCGGCCGACCGGATTGTCCACGAGCGCGGTCACGATCGCCGCGTTCAGGCCGAAGCAGCGCTTGAGTCCGCGCGCCACGTTGTATTCGCCTCCACCCTCCCACACTTCGAACGTGCGTGTGGTGTGGATCCGGCCCGGCCCCGGGTCGAGCCTCAGCATCACTTCACCGAGGGAGACGATGTCGTAGCGGCAGGAAGCTCGGTCTTTGATGGTCAGCGTGCTCGTCATAACTCCTCAGGTTCCGTTTTGGGGCGGGGCGGCCGAAGCGAACCTATCGCGGAACCTTCCGGCCAACCAAACTGGGCGGAATGCCAAATGGTAAGACCAATCGAGATTCCGTTGGGATCTGGAGCAGCAGCGCAGACGTCAACCGATGGAAGCTCCATAGGCGCTCCTAGTATCGCGAATATGACTCCAATGACGGTTCGAGATGGCCCGCTGCGCATGCCCTAATGGTAATACAAGACTTGACACAGGATATCAAGTGGTCCTATAAGCATCCTCGATATGCGGCCGGTGTATCTCGATTCACCACGGGTCCGCGAAACCCAATCCGAACTGATGTGGAGATTCCATCCATGAAGCCCTCATTTCTGCGCAAACTGCTGATCGCGGGAGCGGCCATAGGCGCGCTGCTCGCCCCCGTCGGAGCCGTCGCCCAGGATTCCCGCGGCGTCATTCTGGGTACGCTTACCGATGTCACGGGCGGACTTCTGCCCGGCGTCAGCGTCACTGTCACCAATGAAGGAACCAACGTCTCGGCCAACCTCGTGACCGACGCGAAGGGCGCCTACCAGGCGCGCAATCTCAACTCCGGGATCTACAGCGTCACCGCGAAGCTCGACGGCTTCAAGACCGCGGTGCGCCGCGGGATCGAGGTCCGGGTGGGCGATGTCATCGGCATTGACCTCTCGCTCTCCACGGGCGGCATCTCCGAGGTGGTCGTCGTGACCGCCGAGGCCCCGATTCTCGACACGTTGTCCGCGGTCACCGGCACCACCGTCGACTCGAAGCAGATCGCCGAACTCCCGCTCGGTGACGGAACCGCGTACATGCTGACCCGACTCGCGCCGGGCATCATGGACAATTCCGACCTGCACTTCTCGCGGCCGGCGGACAACGGCAACCTCGCGGGGATCGTCGCCAACGGCGTCCAGGGCGGAAACGAATTCTCGATCGATGGAGCGCCCAACATGTCGAACGCGCGCGGCGTCGGTTTTTCGCCGCCTTCGGACACGATCTCCGAGTTCAAGGTTCAGACCAACGCGTTCGACGCCCAGTCCGGCCACACCGCGGGCGCCGTGGTCAACCTCGCGCTCAAGAGCGGTGAGAACCGGTTCAAGGGCGCTTTCTCCTACTTCAACCGGGATGCGAGCCGCGCCGAGACACCTCTGCTGACCGAACGCGCGGGCGGGGCCAAGCCCACGCGCACCTACAACCGGTTCACCGGCATGCTCAGTGGTCCCATTTTCAAGGACCGCACCTTCTTCATGATCGGAGCGGAGCACCTCAAGGACGTTCAGCCGGAGCCGGCGAGCTACACCGTGCCTACCGCGAAGATGCGGGCCGGCGATTTCTCCGAGTTCTCGAACCTCGTCTACGACCCGTTCACGGTGACCAGCACGGGAACGCGTTCGCCTTTCCCGGGCAACGTCATCCCGGGCATCCGGATCAACCCCGTGGCCGCCGCCTATGCCTCCTACTATCCGCTGCCCAACCGGCCGGGCCAGGTGGCGAACTACTTCACCAACCAGCTTCGCCCCTACGACTACAACGCGGTGATTGGCCGCATCGACCACAACATCTCGGACGAGAAGAAGCTCTTCCTCACCGGCTACTTCAACAAGCGTCAGGAGGACCGATACAACTGGGTGGCCGGGGCCTCGAACGCGACCGGCGAAGGCGAGATCAACGGCTTCGCGGTCACTCAGGGCTTTGACTACCGTTCCAACACCGGCGCCACCCTCGGTTACACCCAGCAGCTTTCAAGCACCCTGCTCCTCGATGTCCGCGCCGCCTGGTCCCGTTTCGGTGAATACCGCGACCCCGCGCAGACCTTTGACCCGGCCAAGCTCGGCTTCTCATCGACCGCCCTGCAGCTCATGAACGGGTACCAGTACCTGCCCTTCATGACCATCGGGACGTTCAGCACCACCAACTCCAACTCCACGGTCGCGTCCCTCGGGTCCTTGCGCTCCGACTTCAACCAGGGTTTTGACCGGCCCTTCAACAGCTATTCGCTCACGCCGTCGCTCACCAAGCTCTACGGAGGCCACACGGCGCGCCTTGGCTATGACGGGCGCCTGCAGAACTGGAAGATCATCAACGAAGGCTTCGTGGGAGGGCGGTTCGCCTTCAATGGCGCCTATACGCGCGCGAACAACTCCGCGGCTCAGAACGATCGCGCCCAGTCCTGGGCGCAGTTCCTCCTCGGCCTGCCTACCGCTTCCACCGGTGCGGTGGCCGCACCGGGCACCGCCTCCAGCCAGTTCGATGTCGCCTCCGAAGGCGTCTACGACCAGTGGTCGCACGCTCTCTACCTCCAGGACGACTGGCGCGTGAACTCGAAACTTTCGGTCAATCTTGGTCTGCGATTCGAACTCAACCCCGGCCTCTCTGAGGTCGAGAACCGGAATCTCGCCGGCTTCGACACTGCGGCCACCAACCCGATCGCGGCCACCGCGCAGGCGAACTACGCGCGCAACCCGATTCCCGAAATCCCGGTTTCCGCGTTCGCGGTCCGGGGTGGTGTGAAGTTCGCGGACGGAGCGACCTACAAGACGCTCAACAAGATCCTGCCGCGCGGCGCGTTCTCGTACCTCATCAATGAACGCACGGTCATTCGCGGCGGTGTCGGGCTTTTCAGCTACGACTACTTCTTCGACAACATCAATCAACAGGGCTTCTCCGTGGGCACGCCGGTGCTCGCCACCAACGACAACGGCATCACGTTCACGGGAGCGAACCTGACCAACCCGATTCCGAGCGGCCAGCTCAACCGACCTGTGGCGCGTCCGCCGCGCCATGCGCC
>JANNJB010000437.1:0-2606 GCA_031405615.1 Vicinamibacteria bacterium
CCGGGGCGTTGAGCGCGAGTCGCAACAGTCCGTGATCGAGGTTCGCGCTCAACGAGCCGAGCAAGGAGGCACACGATTCCGAAGTTTCGTAAACGCAGTGCCGACGCGGGAGGCGTCCCCGGCGCCGCGAGCCCACCGCAGTGCCGGCCACGCGGGCCACCACTACCAAGTCTCCGAGGATCGCTTCGGCGCCTTCGTTCGACGAGCTTCTCGCGATGACGACGTGGGGTTTCTCTCAAACGTCACGAGTGAAGCTCGTGGACCGACTGGCAATGACGAGCTGGGGCGGTTGGCCTGATCATGGCTCGGCGGGGGTTGCTTCGTCGCAGATGCATAGGGAATGGCTCCTCGCAACGACGGCGGGCGGCAGTCGACGGGCCGCCGTCGGCGAAGACGGTCACCCCTCAACGAGATCCTGGCCGATGCGGCCCATGGCGCGGAACTTGTCGTAGCGCTCATCGAGCAGCTCCTGCACCGACTTGGCGCAGAGTTCGCTGAGCTGCCGGGCGAGAACCACGCGCACCGCTTCAAACGTCGCATCGTGATCCGAATGCGCGCCGCCGGGCGGCTCTTCGATGATCTCGTCGATCAAACCAAGTTCCCGCAGATCTCGCGCCGCCACTTTCATGGCCCGGGCCGCGTCGGGGGCCCGCCCCGCGTCACGCCACAGGATCGACGCGCAGCCTTCGGGCGTGATCACCGAATAGACCGAGTTCTCGAGCATGTTCACGCGGTTCCCCACCGCGATAGCGAGCGCGCCGCCGCTCCCGCCTTCGCCGACCACGGTCACGATCACGGGCACGGTCAGCTTCGCCATCTCGCGCAGGTTGAAGGCGATCGCCTCGGCCTGCCCGCGCTCCTCGGCGTCGAGTCCGGGGTAGGCGCCCGGCGTGTCCACGAAGGTCAGGATCGGCCGGCCGAACTTCTCGGCCATCCGCATGATCCGCATCGCCTTGCGATAGCCCTCGGGCTTGGGCATCCCGAAGTTCCGATAGATCTTCTGCTTCGTGTCCCGGCCCTTCTGATGGCCGATCACGCACACCGCGCGCCCTTCGAACATCCCGAAGCCGCACACGATCGCCGGATCGTCGCCGAAACGCCGGTCGCCCTTCACTTCCATGAAGTCCGTGACCATGGCGCCCACGTAATCGAGCGTGTAGGGACGGTTCCCGTGACGCGCGACCAGGGTGCGCTGCCACGAAGACAGATTCGCGTAGACCTCTCGCCGGTCCTTGTCGAGTTGGGCCTTGAGGGCCGCGGCCTCGCGCTCCATCCGCGGATCACCGCGATACGCGCGCAGTTCCGTGAGGCGCTTCAATCCCTCGACGAAAGGGGCTTCGAAATCGAGTTCAGCCATGTTGCCCTCAGTTCCAGGAAAACCAGCAGGCCTATCGAGGCGGAGCGGCCGCAGCGGGCGCCGCCGGCGGCGGGGGCGCCATCTGCTTCTTGAAGTTTTCCTTGTCGATCGCCTTCTCGTAGGCGGATTCGGCGGTGATCTTGCCTTCCTTCACGTACTTCGCGAGAGCCTGGTCCATGGTCTGCATGCCGAGCGCGCCGCCCGTCTGAATCATCGAGTTGATCATCGTGATCTTTCCCTCGCGGATCAGGTTAGCGAGAGCCGACGTCGAGACCAGGACCTCGTTCGCCGCGCAGCGGCCCTTGCCGTCCGCGGTCTTTAGCAGCTGCTGCGCCACCACGGCCTTGAGCGAATCGGCGAGCATCACGCGGACCTGCGGCTGCTCGTCGGCGGGGAAGGCGTCGATGATGCGGTCGATCGTTTTCGAGGCGGAGTTCGTATGCAGGGTCCCAAACACTAGGATGCCGAGTTCGGCCGCCGCGAGGGCGAGCCGGATGGTCTCGAGATCGCGCATCTCGCCGACCAGGACGATGTCCGGATCCTCGCGGGCCGCCATCTTCAAGGCGGAGGAGAAGGACTTCGTATGCGACTTCACTTCGCGTTGGGAGATCAGGCTCCGCTTGTTCGGATGGACGAACTCGAGCGGATCTTCGATCGTGATGATGTGCGCCTCGCGGGTCTCGTTGATGTGATCGATGATCGCGGCGAGGGTGGTCGACTTGCCGGAGCCGGTGGGGCCGGTCACGAGGACCATGCCACGACGAGTCTCCGCGATCTGTCGGACACCCTGGGGCAGGCCGAGCTGATCCATGGTGAGGATCTTCGTGGGAATGACGCGGAGCACCGCGCCCATGCCACGGTGCTGCCACAACACGTTGACGCGGAAACGCGCGGCCCCGTCGGGCAGCTCATAGGCGAGGTCGAGGTCGCGGTTCTCGAAAATCCGGTCTCGCTGACCGGGCGCGAGGATCGCGGTGATGATCGCCTCCGAACTCTCGCGGGTCAGCACCGGCTCGTCCATCGCCACCAGCTCGCCGCGGGTGCGGAGCAGCGGCGGCCGGCCCACCACGAGATGAAGGTCGGAGGCTCCGCCTTCGATCATTTTCCGAAGCAGCCGTTCGAGCTCGATCATGGCTACTTCACCTCCGGCTTGACGGGCGGGCGGGGAACGGCTCCCGCGGGTGGCGCAGCGGGTCTGGCCGGGGCTCCGGGAGGCCCTGGGGGACGCGGCGGCACGGCGCCTGGGGGC
>JANNJB010000438.1:0-10960 GCA_031405615.1 Vicinamibacteria bacterium
CACCACGCGAAGGTGAAGGGCTACGTCGACAAGGGCGTATCCGAAGGCGCCGCGCTGCTCGTCGATGGACGAACCCTCAAAGTCCCCGGACATGAGCATGGCTATTTCCTCGGCCCCTGTCTCTTCGACAACGTCACGCGCGACATGACCATCTACAAGGACGAAATCTTCGGACCGGTCCTCAGCGTCGTCCGTGCGAAGACCTATGTGGAGGCCATGGAGTTGATCCAGGCGAACCCGTGGGCCAACGGCGTGGCGATCTTCACCAACGACGGCGGGGCGGCGCGACGGTTCCAGAACGAAGTGCCCGTGGGCATGGTGGGCATCAACGTCCCCATCCCCGTGCCCATGGCGT
Organism: Vicinamibacteria bacterium; assembly: GCA_031405615.1. Taxonomy (GTDB): domain Bacteria; phylum Acidobacteriota; class Vicinamibacteria; order Fen-336; family JAGNNV01; genus JAGNNV01. Next base: position 356 of record JANNJB010000438.1, read on the forward strand.
ACTACTCATTCGGCGGCTGGAAGAGTTCGCTCTTCGGCGACTCGCATGTCCACGGCAAAGAAGGCATTCACTTCTACACTCGCGGCAAAGTGGTCACGAGCCGCTGGCCCGAGCCCCACCACCGCGGAGTGAACCTCGGCTTCCCAGAAATGACGTAGGGGCACGCTGCGCGCGCCCGGAAACAACTAGTTCGGCATCGCGGGCCCGGGCGGCGGCTCTTCCCCCTGCGGGCGGCCCTGGTTCTGTCCGTGGACGGTGTACAGGATCATGAGCTTCTGACCGATCTTCGCGGACAGGCCGGTGGTGACGCTTTCGACTTCATTGACCGCCTGCAGAGCGACGCTGTCCTCGAAGTGCTGGATGTACAGCGCGGCGATCTTCCCGGTGATCGCGAGCATCTCCGTGCAGTAGTCGAGATAGCGCGAGAGCTGGAACGCGGTCATCGACCGAGGCGGCAACACCGCTGATTCCGTTCCGCGGTCGAGCACCCACTCGGGGTCCTTGGTGAGCTGATGCATGTCGATGACATGCGCGATCGCTCTCAGCTCGTGGATGGACTTGAGCGCGCGCTCGCGCTTGATCCGGGTTTCGATGCTGCCGAGGAAGAAAACCGCGGCCACGATCAGGACCACGTCATTGATGGCCGCCTCGAGTACCTGGATGAACTGCGCGAGTTCGAGGCCGCCCTTGGGAAGCGGCAGGGTCCACAACGTGAGGCCCAGCCCGAGGATAATGATCGCGGTGAGGCTGTGGACCATGATGCGCAGCGGCCATATGGGTCGCGCGATCCAGTCTGACGTGGCGCTCGCCCGCTCCGTGATGCGGCAGAGTTTTTCCGCGACGCCGGCAAGGCCAGAGGCCGGGAAACGAGTCTGGATCCGCTTGTGCAGCAGGTTGACCGTCTCGGAGATCAGTCGCGGATCGAGCGTGGCGTCGGCCATTCCTAGCCCCGCATGATCTCGGCCGCGGCCTTGTCGGCCCGCTCGGCAAGGGCCTTGCCGGCCTCGTCGCCGGCCGCGCGTCCGGCGAAAGCGAGGGCGTGAAGAAAGGCGAGCGTGTTGTGCCGCTTCGCGAGTCCGTCGACGGACTGGAACGCCGAACCCCAGCTCGCGAGCGGCTTTGGGCTCGCGATCGAAGCGAACCACGAATCCCAGAACGCCGCGTCGAGCACGCCTCGGCGGCAGGCGAAAACGACCGCGCGGGCGAAGCGCTCGGGTTCGCCGAACGTGTAGAAGACCGGACCCGCGGGGGCCACCTGGCTGCGGATCGCGTCCATCAACCGGGCCACGCCGTCGCTGCCGACTTTCGGATTCACGCTCAGTTGAAGCACGAGGTCGGCGCCGTGCGCGACGCCGTGACGCCAGCCCTCACGCGGATCGAATCCGCGGTAGTCGATCACGCGGGTCAGACTCGAGGCCGAAAGGTCCACGAGTGCTTTGCGGGAGGCGTCGGTGAAAACCGGCTCGATCCGATCCGCGCGTGCGACCTCCGATAGGACGAGGGCGGCAAAGGGAAGTCGGAAGCCCTCCGCGTCCTTCTCTCCACCGAGCATCTTCCGAAGAGACTCGTCGAGGGTCAGGATCGTCGCGGGGGTCAAGGCCTTGCCGCGAAGCCATTTCGAGAGGCCCTCGAAGACGACTCCGTCGCGGACGCCTGGGTCCGGGTCGTCCAGGCAACCGACCAGCCGCACGGCCAGCGCATTGCGCTTGTCATCCTGAGGAACTTCGAACTTCGTCTCCTTCAACTTGATGAGGTCGGGCCGCGTCATCCCGGCGGGGGGACACGATGAGGGCGCCGTCGCGACCATCGGGGCGAGAAGGTGGGCGGTGAGAAGCAGGGGGGCGAACATTCAGGAACGGCCTCCTTGGGTGGCGGAAATCGACTGAGGCGGATTCTCGGCCAGAGTGAAGAAGAATGTCGAACCGTAGCCCACGCCCCGCGACTCGACCCAGACGCGCCCCCCGTGGACTTCGACAATGCGCTTCACCAGGGCCAGGCCCACGCCGGTACCGGGGCTCTTCGGATCGAGCTTGTCGAAGAGATTGAAGACCCGCTCCGCGTGCTTCGGTTCGATGCCGTCTCCGTTGTCGCGCACGAAGAACGCGCGGCCCGATGGCGTGCCGAGGACGCCGATGGTGATGCGAGGTTCCCGCTGTTCGCCCATGAACTTCGTGGCGTTGTCGATGAGGTTCTGGACGACTTCGACAAGCCGATCGCGATCTCCCCGCACTTCGGGCAGCGGTCCTTCCACTTCCACCATCACCTTGCGGGCGGTGAGTTGGCCGTGGGTGAGGTCTATGGCGTCCCGGACAATCGACTCGAACGCCGCGACCTCCGGCGGCTTCGCGAGCCGGCCGATCCTCGAGAGCTCGAGCAGGTCGTCGAGGAGCTGATGCATCTTTGCGGTCGACTTGTACACCCGGTCCATGTCGGCCCGAACCGCTTCGATGTTTCCGTCCACCGCGGCCTGCTCGATGTGGCCGAGAAACCCGCGGATGGTGATGAGCGGGCTCTTGAGATCGTGAGAGACCGTGTAGGTGAAACGTTCGAGCTCGGCGTTTCGCGCCTCGAGTTCGTGGATCAGCCCTTCGCGTTCGGCCTGCGCCGCCTTCCGGGCGCCGATGTCCTGAACCGCGCCGAAGATCCCGCCGAGCCGGTTGTTCGCCTCGTCCCATACGGGGTGGGCGTACACCCGGACCCAGCGCACTGAACCGTCCTTGCAGATCGTGCGGAGCTCGGTGGCGATAGGCCGGTTCTGCCGCAGCGTCTCGAGGTCACGCGCATCCTGGGCGACATCCTCCGGGTGGATGGCGGCCCTCCATCCTCCGCGGGCCACGTATTCGTCGAAGGTGAACCCCGTGATCTGTTCGAAGGCGCCTGCGACCCAGTTAAGGCGCAGGTTGGGGCCGTCCGCCATTTCGGTCGAAAACGCGTAGTCGGAACTCACGCTCGTGATGAGGCGATAGCGGTCCATGCTCTCGCGGAGAGCGGCCTCGGCGGAGCGTCGTTCGGCGGCTTCCTTGGCGGCGCTGGTGAACGCCTCTTCCGTGAGGGCGACCGCCCGAGCGAGGAGCGCGCTTGTCGCGACGTAGAAAATGGCCTGGAGCACCCACGCCCCCTGCAGGCCCTCGGCGCGCTCCGGCAGGAGCTGAGCCTCGCGAAGGAAGAGGAGGCCGTTTCCGAGCACCGTGGCCAGCGAAAAGCCCAGGGCTTCGCGTCGGCCGAGAAGAAGCCCCGCCATCACGATCATGGTCATCTGCACCACGCTGACGGAAACGAGCGCCACTGAACCGGTGAGAAACACCGAGAGGCCGGGCGCTATGACGGAGATGGAGATGAGGAATGTCCAGGAGGCCGCGCGGATCCGGCCCTGGTGCAGAAGGATGCGAAGCGCGAGGGCGATCGGGACAGTGGAGAGAGCCACGGCGCGGACCGCGTCGCGGCCCGTCGACGGATCCGGATAGAGCAGGCCAAGCGAGAGAGCCACGGCCAGGTGGACATTAAGGACGCGGCTCAACAGGCGCACTCTCACCGTCCCCGCGTCGTTCCCTCCGGGCGGGGGTCCGAAGAACCGCTTGATCCGCTCCACCATGCTTGCCTGATCCTACTTCGCCGGCCCCCCGCGTCGTCCGTTGGCGACCGGGCAGGAGAGAATAGGGGCTTGGCGAACGGAGAGCCGGGAGAAATAATGAGTCTGAATCGGGTGGTCGTGCTGGGTCTGGGCAAAGTCGGAAGTCTCGTGGGAACGCTGCTCGGGGAGAGCGGATTCAAGGTCATGGGCCTTGATGCGGCGCCTCGCGGCGGGCTGCCCTTCGATACCCAGGTCGTAAACCTCACCGACGCCGCGGCGTTGCGCCCCTTCCTCCAGGCGGCCGACGCGGTCGTGAGCTGCCTGCCTTTCCACCTCAACATCGCCCTTGCGAAGGAAGCGCACGCCGCGGGCATCCACTACTTTGATCTCACCGAGGACGTGGCCACCACCGACCAGATCCGCGAGATGGCGAAGACGAGCCGCGGACTCATGGCCCCCCAGTGTGGCCTCGCTCCCGGCTTCATCGGCATCGTGGGGGCCGATCTCGCGAAGCGCTTCGACCGCCTCCGGAGCATCGAACTCAAGGTAGGGGCGCTTCCCAAACACCCGCGCGGGAAGCTTGGCTACGCCTTCAACTGGAGCCCCGAAGGTGTGATCAACGAGTACATCAACGACTGCGAGGTCATACGGATGGGCCATCGACAGATGGTGCCCGCCCTCGAAGGGTATGAGCTGATCGTCATCAACGGGGTTCAACTCGAAGCGGCCACCACCTCGGGCGGCCTCGGGACGATGTGCGAGACCTACGACGGGAAGGTGGAGACGCTGCACTACAAGACGATGCGCTACCTCGGCCACTTCGAGCACATCAAGTTCCTGTTTCAGGAACTGCGCCTGCAGGACGATCGGAGGTTGCTCGGGAAGGTTCTGAAGAACGCCCTGCCCGCGGTCGCCGAGGACTACGTCTTCGTGCATGCCGCGGTTGAAGGCTGGGAGGGCGAGCAGCTCTCACGCGAGGAGTTCGTGCGCGCCTATCCGCAAATGCAGGTGGCGGGGCACGAGTGGCGCGCCATCAGCTGGACCACCGCGGCGAGCCTGTGCGCGGTGATCGAGATGGTTCGGGACGGCGTCCTGCCGCAGCAGGGATTCCTCAAACAGGAATCGATCCCTCTCGACGGTTTCTTCAAGACGAAGAACGGGGCGTACTACCTGCGGCACGACCGAAGTTGATTCAGGTCGCCGCTCCTTGCGGGCGCGCTACCGACTGCGCGCGCGCGCCAGGGCCCGCTTGATCGCCTCCGCGCTGTATCCCTTCAAGATGATGCCCTCGACGTCGATCACGGGCACCCCGGTCGCACCCCCCGTCTTGGAGAGCATCTCCTTGTGCCGGGCCTGGTTCGCCTCGATATCGTGCACCTCCACGCGAACGTTGGGCTGCCCGGCCAGAAACTCGCGGGCACGCTGGCAGAACTGGCACCAGGAGGTGACGTACAAGGTGACGCTCACGTTTCGGTAGGAACGCTCGCGAGGCACCTCGCTCCGCACTCGGGGCCGGGGATTTGCGCTCCCGGCGGCGTTTCGTGGCCCGGCTTCGGGCGCTGGGGAGGGTGCGGTCGCGGCGCCGCTTTCCGGGGTGGGACTCGCAGGTCCGCCCGGAGACTCGGTATGGACCTTCGCCTCGCCACCCTTCGCGCGCTCTTTGGCCTGCCTTTGCTTCTCCATCCTGGCAACGTCGGCGAGGCCCTGCGCCCCGGCGGGGTTTGGAACCGTCAGGGCGGCGAGGGTGGCCACGCACAGCAGCTTCCACATTTTCAGTGCCTCCCGGTTGGTCCGCGAAACGGCCTGCAGTATAGGCGGCGAAAGCTCAGGGCGCGGAAGAAGGAGTCGGCTTCGGCGTCGGGGAGGCCTGGCGGGGCGGCGTGGGGACGCGCGTCGCCTCGATGCGCCGCGGGTCGAGCCGCCATACCGTCGTCGAAGAAACCGCGAGCCAGATCGAACCGTGCGCGACCGTGATCGCACCCGAAGCGAGGCCCGTAAAAATCTGGGCGACGTGATTCGTTCGCGGGTCCACGCGGGAAAGCGTCGCACCCGGTCGCGAGATCCAGATCGAACCCTCGCCCGCCGCGATTCGCGCGTCGCCGGATCCAAGACCGGGCTTGATCGTGGCCTCGACCTCGACCTTGTTCTCGACCGCGTTGATCCGGGAAAGGGATCCGTCCGTTCGATTCCACGTCCAGATTGCGCCCTCGCCGGCCGCGAGCCCTACCGGGCCACCGGCTACGGGAATCGTCTTCACGATGAGGTTGTTGTGCGGATTGACGCGCGTGACCGTGTTCTTCTCCGGGTTCGCCACCCAAAGAGCACCCTCGCCGAAGGCCAGGTCGGAGGCGCCTGGATCCGTGTGAATCTCGGCCACCACGGCGTTGGCGACGGGATCGATGCGGGCGATCGTCCCCCTGGAGTCGGCGATCACCCAAAGGCTGCCGATACCCGCGGCCATGGAACGACCGCGCTCGTGGATGGGCGCTGCGATCGACACTCCCGGCGCGTTGGTCTTCGTGTCGATCCGTGCGATCACGCCCGCCGGGCAGCGGGGAAGGAATAGTCCGTCGAAATCGGCGGTCGCTCCCGCGCAAAGGTCGTTGCCGATCGGCAGCTTCGTCGCGGCCGCGTTCGTCTTCGCGTCGATCCGGGTCACATCGCCCCCGGCGCGGCTCGCAATCCACAGGGCGTCGTCGGTTGCTGCGAAATCGGAAGCTGCCGCGAGAGGAATCGCCGATTCCGGGACAAGGGCGGTGAAGGGCAGACGGATGGCCGGCGGCGTCTTTGGGGCCGGCGTGGGGCTTGCCGGCTGAGCCGTCGTCACCGATCCGAGGAAGACCAGAACGCCGGTGAAGCACGAACGCGGGGAGACCGGCATCGCGGGGATCATACGGCCTATACTCGTGGGAATGCGGCCTCGGCGATCCCCACCGACGAGACTCCTTGCGACCGTCTTTTGCGCAAGTTTCGTGTGCGTTCCGCACACCTCCGCGGCGGCCCAGCCCCCCGCTCCGACCTCCGGGATGGAGAAGGCGAAATCACCCGAGTGGTTCGAGGAGAAGGTCCGGCCCCTTCTCGTCGCACGCTGCTACGAGTGCCACACCGACCACAAGAGCGGCGGACTACGCCTCGACTCGCGCGAGGACATGATCACGGGCGGCGAGTCGGGCAGTGCCATCGAGCCGGGAAAGCCCGAGGAGAGCCTGCTGATCAAGATGGTCCAGCACCTTCGTGGCTATCCTCCGATGCCCAAGAAGGCGGCGAAACTCAAGCAGGAGGAGATCGACGTTCTTGTGGAGTGGGTGAAGGCGGGGGCGCCGTGGCCGAAGTCCGCGACGGAATCCGCGAAGACTTCGGCCGCACCGCCGGCCGCGCGACTGATCATCACTCCGGAAAAGCGAGCGTTCTGGGCCTTCCTCGCGCTCCGCAAGGCAAAGGTCCCCGCGGTGAGGGATTCGGCCTGGGCTCGAAACGATATCGATCGCTTCGTTCTCGCCCGGCTCGAGCAGGAGGGTCTCAAGTCCGTGGCGCCTGCCGACAAGCTCACACTCATCCGCCGGGTCACCCTCAATCTCACGGGTCTGCCTCCCACCCCCGAGGAGATCGACGCGTTCGCAAAGGACGGTTCGCCCCAGGCCTTCGAAAAAGTTGTCGACCGCCTCCTCGCTTCGCCCCGATACGGCGAGGCCTGGGGACGGATGTGGCTGGATGTGGCGCGCTATGGCGAGGATGACTATCGAAGTCTCGATCCGCAGCGGCGGGGGATGAACCCGTATGCAAACGCGTACCTCTATCGCGACTGGGTGATCAAGGCGTTCAACGACGACCTGCCCTACGACCATTTCGTGACCGCCCAGCTCGCCGCGGATCAGTTCGAACCGCTCTCGCGGGTCCGCCATCTCCCCGCCCTCGGATTCCTCGGACTCGGGCCCTGGTACTACGACAACGGCGCCGTTGAAATCACGCGCGCGGACGAACGGAACGATCGTGTGGATGCGGTGACCCGCGGACTGCTCGGCCTGACCGTGGCCTGCGCCCGCTGTCATGACCACAAATACGACCCGATCCCCACGAAGGACTACTACGCGATGGCCGGAGTTTTCGTGAACACCGAGTACCACGAATATCCCCTCGCGCCCAGGTCAGTGGTCGAACAGCACAAGGCCGCCGAGAAGACGATAGAGAAGAAAGAGCAACTTCTCGCGGAGTACCTCCGCAACGAGTCCCGTCAACTCGGAGAAACCCTGGTGTTTCAGGCCTCGAAGTACATGATGGCGGCCTGGCGCGTCCTTGGCGAGAAGAAGGAGGAGAAGGCGCTTGTGGTGGATTCGGAGAAGCTCGACTATGAACTCTTCGACCGGTGGCTGCGCTTCCTGGCCAAGCCCCCTGTCTACTACCCGAATCTCAAGCCCTGGCAGGAGCTGATCGCGAAGGGCGGCTCCAGGGCGGCGGCGGGGAAACTCGCCGACGATTTTCAGAGGCAACTCGTGGACGTGGTGCTCGCGAAGAAGGACGTGCGGGCGCAGAACGAGATCATCACCGCCAAGGCCCTGCCGGGAACGAAGCCGAAGCAGCCGTCGAACCTGCCCAACGAGTTCGTCACCAACGATGACTTCTGTCCTGGCTGCGGCCTCGAACTCAAGGGCCTTCCCACCGAGCAGACGAACCTCTACAACGATCTGTTCGAGGAGGATCTCGACTCCACCGCGGCGCCGGGCCAGCCTCAGAAGTCACCGCTTCTGGCCTTCCGCGGCTGGGGACTGGAACGCCAGCTCGGCCCGGACCGCCGCGCCCTGATCGAGGCCCTGCGCGCGGACATCAAGGCCATGGAGAAGGCGCTGCCGGAGAAGTTCGCCTACGTCCACGGCGTGCGCGATCTGCCCGGACGACCTCCCGAAAACCTCAAGGTGAACATCCGCGGCAGCGTTTTTCGTCTCGGCGAGGAAGCGCCGCGCGGTTTCCTCACCGTGTTGAGCCCCAAGCCGGACGAGCCGGTGACTTTCACCAACGGCAGCGGCCGGCTCGAACTCGCGCGGACCATCCTCGCGCAACCCCTCGCCATCCGGGTGATCGTGAATCGGATCTGGAAGGGGCACTTCGGCACGGGCATCGTCGACACTCCGAGCAATTTCGGGATCAATGGCGAGCGGCCATCCCATCCCGAACTCCTCGACTACCTGGCCCAGTACTTTCTCGATCACGGGATGTCGATCAAGGCCCTCCACCGGGAGATCCTGCGCAGCGCCACGTATCGCCTGAGCGGCGCCAACGCGAAGGCGAATGCCGAGAAGGACGCGGCGAACCGTCTCTATTGGCGCGCGAACCGGCCGCGCATGAGCGCCGAGCAGATCCGCGATTCCGTGTTGTCCGTCTCCGGCGCCCTCGAATCACAGATGGGCGGACCGTCCGCGCCGCTCACGCCCGGTTCGACCCGGCGGACCATCTACGGCCGGGTCAGCCGGTACAAGCTCGACGAGTATCTCCAGCTCTTCGATTTCCCGAGCGCGTCGCAGACCGCCGAGAAACGGTTCTCGACCGACGTCCCGCTCCAGCGCCTCTTCCTGATGAACAGCGAGTTCATGCAGCAGCACGCGGAGAAGGTGGCGGAGAGAGTGGCCGGCGAACCGACCGAAGACGCGCGGATTCAGCGGGCTTACCGGCTGATCTTCGGGCGGACCGCGACCGCCGCCGAGGTGCAGGCCGGCCGGGATTTCCTCCTCACCGAGCCGATGAAGCAGTACGAGGAGCGCAAGGCCGAGGCCGACAAGGCAAGAGCGGCCGCGAGCGCGAATCCGGGCGCCGTTGCGGCGGCTCCGGAACCCGCGGAGTCCGCCTCGGAGGAAGGCGGGCCCGGAGACGGGCCGGAGATGGGAATGATGGCGGGAGTTCTGCCCGGCAAAGGCGAAGGCCGCGCGAAAGACGCGCCAAAGCCCCTGCCGGTCACGATCTTCGGCCGTTACCTCAAGGTGCTGCTCAGTTCGAACGAGTTCCTTTTCGTGAGTTGAGGGAGACCATGGCCGATTTCACCCCACGACCGCAGACCCGACGTGAAGCCTTGTGCAGCATGGGCGGTGGTTTCGGGATGATGGCCTTCGCCGGTCTCGTGAACGACTCCGTGGCCCGCGCGGGCGGCGTGTTGAATCAGGCGGGCGAACTCATTGGACGCGCGCTCGATCATCCGGCGCGGGCGAAGCGCGTCATCTTCCTCTTCATGAATGGCGGTCTGTCGCAGGTGGACTCGTTCGATCCCAAGCCCATGCTCGACAAATACCACGGCCAGCCTCTTCCCGGCGGCCCGGTGGCGACGGAGCGGAAGACCGGGGCGTTGATGCGCTCCCCGTTCACCTTCAAGAAGCACGGCCAGAGCGGCATCGAAATGAGCGAGTTGTTCCCGCACCTCGGCGAGTGCGCGGACGACATGTGCGTGATCCGGTCGGTCCACACCGACATCCCCAATCACGAGCCCTCCATGCTCATGATGAACACCGGACACACCCAGGTGGGACGCCCGTCCATCGGATCGTGGCTCACCTATGGCCTCGGGACCGGCAATCACAATCTCCCCGGCTTCGTGGTGCTCTGTCCCGACGTGCCGACCACGGTGGGTCCGCCGCTCTGGAACAGCGCCTTCCTTCCCCCCATGCATCAGGGCACCTTCATCTCCGACAAGGTCGAGCGTCCCGATCAGATCGTGGGGAAGGACTTCGATCCAAAGAAGCTGGTCTCCTTCATCAACAACAAGGACTTCACCCTCACCGAGCAGCGGCGGGAGCTGGACCTTCTGGCGAAGCTCGACCTTTTGCGTCGCGCCGGCCAGGAGAAAGACCCGCAGCTCGACGCCGCCATCAACTCCATGGAAGTCGCGTATCGCATGCAGACCGAGGCTCCGGATGTCTTCGACATCCGCAAGGAGAGCGAGGCCACCCTGCAGATGTACGGCACGGGGAGCACCGCGCGCGGTTGCCTCATGGCCGTGCGCCTGGTGGAACGCGGTGTGCGCATGGTGCAGGTGTATTACGCGAAGGGAGACC
>JANNJB010000439.1:0-1825 GCA_031405615.1 Vicinamibacteria bacterium
CCGGTGGCGTCGATTCGAACACCTTGTTGAAGAGATTCTTGAGGGGATTCATGGGGAGACAGGCGGCGCTTCAAGCTCCGCTGATGACTTGTATCAGCGGGCCCGTTTCAAGTCAAACCGGGGAAGGGCGGCTATTCTCTCAAGGTCCGCCGAATTGTAGAAATCGGCCCCTGTGCTAAGAAGCTAAGAGATGCCGGCGCACAAGGAAGCTGCCCTCGAGGCGTACCGCGCCAAACGCGCGGCGTCGCAGACGCCCGAACCCTTTGGCGGCCTTGGGCTTCCCGACGAGACCGACTGGACCAAACCACGGATGTTCGTGGTCCAGAAACACGCGGCGACCAGGCTCCACTACGACTTCCGCCTCGAGTGGCGGGGGACGCTCGTGAGTTGGGCCATCCCGCAGGGCCCTTCCACCGACATCGCGGAAAAGCGGCTCGCCATGATGGTCGAGGACCATCCGGTGGAGTACGCCGACTTCGAGGGCGTCATTCCCAAGGGCAACTACGGCGCGGGTGAAGTCATCGTCTGGGACAAGGGCCTGTGGCTTCCCCTCGAGGACCCGGAGGAGGGTTTCCTAAAGGGGAAGCTGCTCTTCGAAATGCGAGGCTTCAAGCTGCACGGGCGTTTCACGCTCGTGCGCACGAAGCGTCAGGGGCAGAAAGACTCAAAAGAGTGGTTGCTCATCAAGAAGCCGGACGCGTACGCGGGTGCTGAAGGGGCCCGCTTCCTCACCCCGGAGTCGATCTACTCGGGTCTCACCCTCGAGGAGATCCAGAACGGCTCGAAGAAGGCGGCGGCGATCCGTGAACGTCTGTTGGCACTCGGAGCCCCGCGCGCACCGGTCGAACCCACGCCCGACTTCATGCTCGCGGAGGACGCGAAAGGGCCGTTCTCCGATCCCAACTACATCTACGAACTCAAGTACGACGGCTATCGCCTGCTCGTGGTCGTGGAGGACGGGAAATGCGAACTCGTCTATCGGCGAGGGAGCAAGGCCACCGAGCTGTATCCCGAGATCGCGCGCGCCGCATCGCTCCTTCCTTTCTCACGCCTGATTCTCGACGCCGAACTCGTGTGCCTCGACGACAACGCTCGTCCGAGCTTCGCGCGATTGCAGCAGCGGTCGCAGTTGCGACGCACCGCGGACGTGGCCGCGGCCACGGTGAGACTTCCCGCGACCCTGCAGACCTTCGACATCCTGGCCTTCGAGGATTTCGACCTGCGCTCGCTGCCCCTGCTCGAACGAAAGAGTCTTCTGCGCGACGTTCTCCCGAGGGCCGGTCCGTTGCGCTTCGTCGATCACATCCCCCAGGAGGGCGTTCTCTTCTACAACGAAGTCGAGCGCATGGGCCTCGAGGGCGTCATGGCGAAACGGGCGGATTCGAAGTACCGGGCGGGGCGGACGAGCGACTGGCAGAAATTGAAGACCGACAAGACCGCGGACTTCGTGGTCATCGGAATGACGCCGCCTGAGGGTTCGCGCACCGGTTTTGGAGCGCTGCACCTCGCGGCCTACACGCGGGCGCCTTTGGAGGCGGGCGGGCCGCGGAGCGAACCGCGCCTCATCTACGCGGGCCGGGTGGGAAGCGGTTTCACCGAAGACCAGCTCAAGGACTACAAGAGGCGGCTCGAGAAGGATGTCGTGGCGGTTGCGCCCTGCACGATTGTCGATGAGCCGAAGGGCAGCACGTACGTGGCCCCGCGTCACGTGGTCGAGGTCCGTTTCAAGTCGTGGTCGACTTCAACTCTCCTTCGTCAGCCCGTGTTCCTTCGCTGGCGCGATGACAAGCTGCCCGAAGAATGTCTGAGGCCTGGTGAGGGTTTC
>JANNJB010000440.1:0-3324 GCA_031405615.1 Vicinamibacteria bacterium
GCCTCGACAAAGCGGTGTTCGACGACCTCATGGGCTCGCTTCCCGGCATGGCCCGTTCGATGTGCGAGGTGATCGCCCGAAGGCTCGAAGCGACCACCTTGAAGTCGCGGCGCGCCGAGAGCAAGCAGCTCTCCGGGAATCTCGAGTTCTTCGACCTCGCCACCGTGATCCAGACCCTCATCGGATCCCACCAGACGGGATCGCTGATTGTGAGCTCGCCCAAACACGAGCGGGTTTCGGAGATCGTCTTCTTCAAGGGCAACGTGGTCCGCGGCGTCTTCCAGCACCTCAAGGGCGACGACGCGGTGTTCCAGCTCTTCCAGTCCAAGCCCGAGGGCGAGTTCGCTTTCACGAGCCGTGAGGTCGAGGAGCAGCAGCGCACCGACATCACCCTGCCCGGAATCTCTCTGCTCATGGAATCGATCCGCATGTCCGACGAACTGCCCATGCTGCAGGAGCGCCTGACCGATCGGAAGAAGGTCTTCAAGGCCATAGCACCCGACCTGGTGTGGACCGACACGGAAAGCCTCGCCCCCGCCCAGGATGTTTTCGAACGGCTCAAGAAGGGCGCCTCCATCGAGGAACTCGAGAAAGAATCGGGGCGTTGCTCGTTCTGGGTCTACAAAGTCATCCTGACCCTTCAGACCGGGAACCAGCTCGAGTAGGTGAAGCAAACTGACGTGATCGTGGCCGGAGCCGGCATCGTGGGCCTCTCGGCCGCCTGCGCTCTGGCCAAACGTGGAGTCCGGTGCACGGTGTTCGACCGCGGGCGGACCGGCCGTGAAGCGAGCTTCGCCGCGGGCGGCATCCTGTCGCCCCAGGCCGAAACGCGACCCGATTCTCCGCTGCTCTCCCTCGCCCTCAAGGCGCGCGACCTCCATCTCACCCTCGCCGAGGAGTTGCTCGGCCTCACCGGTATCGCGGTCGAACATCATCGTTATGGCGTTTTGTCCCTCGCCTTTTCCGAAGTCGAAGAGGCGCAGCTCGTGGCCTTGACCGAAGCCCAGCGGCGGCTGGGACTGCGCGCGGAGATGGTGTCGCGCTCCGGAATCGCCCGCATCGAATCCGCGGCGAATATCGAAGCGCGAGCCGCCGCCCTGTTTCCCGACGATCATCGGGTCGATAACCGCCGGCTGATGGAAGCCCTGCGGATGCTGGCGCTCAGTCGCGGCGTTGAGATTCGCGAATACACCCCGCTGCGTGGGCTCGAAATCGAGAACGACCGCCTGGTCGCGGTTCGAACCGACCAGAGCCGCATCGAGGCCCGAACCATGATCAACGCGCTCGGCGCGTGGGCTGGCCAACTCGAAGGCTATGGCAAGGTCATCCCGGTTCGTCCGGTGAAAGGCCACATGATGTCGCTCGCGGATGGGCCCCAGGTGCGGCACGTCGTCTACGGCAATCACGGGTACATCGTGCCGAGGAGTGACGGCCGGCTCATCGTGGGAAGCACAATGGAAGAGGCCGGGTTCGACACCCGTGTGACCACCGAGGGTATCGGTCACATCATCGGCATCGCGGCTTCGATCGCTCCTCTAACCCGGAAAGCCTCGATTGCCGAGACCTGGATCGGTTTCCGGCCCGCGACGCCGGATGGCCTGCCCGTCATCGGCAAAGGTTCGGCCGAAGGCGTCATCTTGGCCGGGGGCCTGTTCCGCAACGGTATCCTGCTCGGTCCGCTGGTGGGCGAAATCGCCGCCGCCCTCGCGATGGGCGAAGCGCCCGCCTACGACCTCAAAGCCTTCGACCCCGCGCGTTTTTAGCCGTGCCGGACCCACCGGACCATCTCCGGGAAGTTGGGCGGCTTGCCATACATGAGGATCCCAACGCGATAGATGCGGGCGGCGATCCAGATGACGAGGGCGATAGTGAGGCTCGTGAGCACCACGGAGAGTGCGATCTGCCAGACCGGCGGCATCAGCACGCTCATGCGCAGGAACATCAGGATCGGGGTCATGAACGGGATGAGTGAGAGCACCACGGAAACCGTCGAATCCGGCGCGCGCATCACCACCGGCCAGCAGACCATGGCCATGATGATGGGAAGCATCACCGGAAAGATGAAGTTCTGGGCTTCCTGGATTGTGTTCACCGCGGCGCCAATGGCGGCGTAGAGCGAGGCGTAGAGGAAGAAACCGAGCAGAAAGAAGATCGGGAACGCGGCGATCAGAACCGGGTTGAGCTCGGGCAGATCCATGCCGGAGAGAAAGGCCATGGAGCCCGAAGCGGCGGAGACGCCCACCAGCGCCAGTATCCAGATGCCGAACTGGAGCAGGCCGGCGCTACCCACACCGGCGAGTTTTCCGAAAAGCAGATTCCTCGGAGTGGTGGACGACACGATGACCTCAACCACGCGATTGCTCTTTTCCTCGATCACGCCGGTCATCACGACCTGGCCCCACATGAGCGTGCCCATATAGATCATCATGACGAGGATCAGCGACAGGAAGAACGAAACGCCGCGGTCCTCCTGTTCGCCTTTGTCGCTCACGCGGAGGCGCTTCAAGTCGAGCGGCCGGGTGAGGGCGGCCACGCGGGCGGGATCGATGCCGGCGGCGCTGATGCGCTTGCCGAAGACCGCCTTCTCGATGGCCCGGTCGACCGCGCGGATCCCCTCGAAGTCGGTCACGCTCTTCGCGTAGTACTCCGCCTTGGACTCAGTGAGGACATCGGGCGGCAAAACGACATAGGCATCGAGGCTGCCGTTGAGGACGGCCTGTTTCGCGGCCTCGCGCTGGGCGGCGAGATCGCTCCCCTGGGGCGGCTGGATCACGAACTTCGTGGTCCCCTGGTTGCGCGTCCTTCCGATCCGGTCCGTAGCGCCTTCCTCCGCCTCCGGCCCGCCCTTAAGACTCTCCTCCACAAGGGCGCGCAACGATCCTTCGGCGTCGATGACCGTGATCGAGACGGACTTCGCGAGCCGGCTCGCCATGAAGGCGGGCACGATCATGATCCCGGCCATGAAGATGGGGCCGAGGATGGTGCCAATGACGAAGGCTTTGGTGCGAACGCGCTCTATGAACTCGCGTTTCGCGATGACCAGAATGTCGCGGCTCATGCGGGCACCTCGGTGACACGTTCGATGAAGATGTCGTGAAGGGAGGGCTCGACCACCTCGAACTTCGTGATCCTGAGTTTCTCGCTGACCGCGCGTAGGATCGACTGCGGGTCGGCGCCGGGGCCGAGCTTCAGTTCGGCGTAGCGGCCGTGATCGTTCACCGAGGCCACGCCGGGGACGGCCTTCAAGAATGACCCGTCACCCTCGAAGGCGAGGTTTATGGTGTTCTTGCCATAACTCGCCTTGATGTCTGCGACCCGGCCGTC
>JANNJB010000441.1:0-1851 GCA_031405615.1 Vicinamibacteria bacterium
GTATGGAAGAAGTCGAGAATCTCGGCGAGGCGGGCCGCCTGCGACGGGCTCATTTTTTGCGGCAGCGGAGGCAATGGCTTCTTGCCGATCAAGAGGGCGTCGCGCGTGACGGTCATCTCATGCTTGAGGTTGAGATCGAAGTCGAGGTTGCTGTCCATTTGCCCGGCCAAAGTCGACGTCTGCACCCGGAACGTACGATGCCGCAGACCTGCAGCGCCGCGCGGCGACGCTTGGAATCGATGCGACGAAGTTCAACACCTGCGTCGGGTCCGGCAAGTACGACCCCGTCATCGAAAAAGCGATCGCCAACGGCCGTTCGATCGGCGTCACGGGCACGCCCACGTTCTTCCTGAACGGCCGCTCGTTTTCGGGCGCGCAGCCTTTCGAGGTCTTCGAGCGCATGATCGAAGAGGAACTCGCGATGGCCGTCTCGAAGAGTAACTAGCGCAGGCCGAATTCAGTCGCCACAAATCCTCTCTCAACGTTTACAATCCGCCCGCCTCACCTTGCTGAAGAGGAGCGAGGCGTTTCGCGCACATGGTGTTTAGGAGCTCATAAAGAGTTGGCACAACAGACAGACCTTCGGGCTTGGACGATCAAAGACGCTTCCGAGCTCTACAACGTGGACGGCTGGGGCAAGGACTTCTTCTCCATCAACGATGCGGGCCACGTTCAGGTGACGCCTCAGGGAGTCGGGAAAGGCGCCATCGATCTCAAGGAGCTGGTCGAGGACCTGAAGAGCCGGGGCTGCAACCTGCCCATCCTCATCCGCTTCTCCGACATCCTCAAGTTCCGGATCGAACAGCTCTTCGGCGCGTTTGGCGCCGCCATCGCCGAGCACGACTACAAGGGGCGGTTCCGCGGGGTCTACCCCATCAAGGTGAACCAGCAGCGGCACGTGGTGGAGGAGCTGATCGAGTACGGGTTCCCGCACGGACTCGGCATCGAGGCCGGCAGCAAGCCCGAACTCCTGGTGGCGCTGGCGCTCCACGAAAATCCCGACGCCTACGTTCTTTGCAACGGCTACAAGGACAAGGCTTACATCGAAACGGCGCTGCTCGCGCAGAAGCTCGGACGTCAGGTCATCATCACCATCGACCGGGCGCAGGAGATCGACACCATCATCGCCTGTTCGCGCGAGCTCGACGTCCGCCCGGTGATCGGGGTCCGGGCTCGCCTTTCCACCAAGGGCGCCGGCAAGTGGGTTGAATCCACCGGCGACCGTTCGAAGTTCGGCCTCACCACCGGCGAAATGGTGGATGCGGTCGAGAAGCTCAAGGGCGAGGGCATGCTCGATTGCCTCCAGCTTCTCCACTTCCACATCGGTTCCCAGATCACGGCGATCCGGGCCCATCGCGACGCGATGCGTGAAGCGTCGCGCATCTTCGTCGAACTTCATCTGATGGGCGCCAACATGCGGGTGATCGACTGCGGCGGGGGCTTAGGCGTCGATTACGACGGCAGCCAGACCAACTTCCACAGTTCTGTGAACTACACCCTCGCCGAATACGCCCGCGACATCGTTTCGGAGATCAGCGAGGCCTGCAACGCCAAGAACGTTCCGCATCCGGACATCGTGACGGAGTCGGGCCGGGCGCTGGTCGCGCACCACTCCGTGCTTGTCTTCAACGTGCTGGGGTCGAACGAGATTCTGGTCGGTGAAGCCCCGGAACTGGTGGGAGCGGACGAACACCGAATCATCCAGCAGCTCTACGAGACCTACATCAACGTCTCGGTCAAGAACTTCCAGGAGAGCTATCACGACGCGCTCCAGTCTCCGGTCCCGAGGGTGTGCCGTCGGCCAGCGGCGGTTCCTGGCTCGTCGGCCCGACGACGAAGAGGACGAGCTCC
>JANNJB010000442.1:0-2280 GCA_031405615.1 Vicinamibacteria bacterium
GGCTCGATGTAGGCGTGCTCCTGATGGCCGGTTTCGTACTCGCCTTCGACAATGACGTCGGCCTCGGCGAAACCCGCATCGACGTTCCCGTGATCGATATTGCATTCCGCCAGGAGGTTCACGCGTCCGCCGGTCCGCGGATCTCCCTGCAGCGCCTGATCCAGATCGAGCACCGGGGACTGCGGTTCGTAGGTCACTCTCACCGCCTTGGCCGCGGCCACGGCTCGGGCGAGAGTCGGAGCGGTCACGAGCGCCACCGGTTCGCCCACGTGGTTGACCCGCCCGTCGGCAAGAATCGGCCAGTCGTCGTGGATCAGATGAACCGAGTTGCGCGGCCCCACGTCCTTCGCGGTCAGGACCTTCGCATCGGGATCGGTCACACCGGCGACCGCGATGGACGTGATCAGGGCAGAGGCATGCGGCGAGCGGATGGTGGTCCCATGCCAGCAGCCGCGCTCGGGCAGGTCGTCGAGATAGAGCGACCGTCCCGTCACCTTCGCCAGGCCGTCCGGCCGGAGGATGCTTCTCCCGACGGCGTTGAGGTGCTCCATTCGAGACAGACTTTATTGCGAAACGGCCCACGTCGTCATCGCGAGAAGCCCGTCGGAAGGGAAAGCGCCGAAGCGATCCTCGGGCCCAGCTGACGGACCGCGCAGCCGTGCCTTCGGTCCGTCACCCCCGGCGGAGCCATTCCGTTCGAAGTGCGACGACCGGGGGCCCAGCGCGACAGTCCGTTACCGCCCGCGACGAAGCGCTGGCAAACGCCGTACTCGTCCTCGTGGCCGTGGGCGTGCTCGTCCGTAGAAGCGTCCACCTCGACGTCGAGGTTCAAGCTCACGTCCACGTTTGCTTCCAGGTTGACGTTGCCGCGAAACGACGGGTCGTTCACGTTGCTCCGTCACTGCGAGGAGGCCGTCGGGGAGCTTCCGACGAAGCAGTCCTCGGGCCACGCAAACCGTGAAGTCCACGTCATCCTCCGTCCCGGGCCCGGTGGCTGAGTCAGATCGTACTGCTTCCCGTCGAAGCCACCGGCCGACACGCGTGGTTCCCTCGTTGGCGTTGACGTCCACGACCAAACGCCGTCCCGTGCGTCAACGCAGGTCCGCGGCGCGGTTGTCACGCGGCGTGCACCGTGGCCCGAGGCCAGGCGTCGCCCTGCCCTGCGGGCAGCGCTCGCGCTACGCACCGGTGGGGCCAAGGTGGTCGCGACTTTCTCAAGTGCGGCCCTCCTGGTGAGGGCCGCACTTCGCGACCCCGGAAAGGTCTCCATCCATGAATCCCACCGCCGCTCCCGGGACAGGCCCCCCGCCAACCGCTTCTCTTCACCGGTTTGACGCTTACCGACTTGCGTTGGCGTTCCGCGCCCACGTCGTCCGCTGGCTACCGCTCAAGCGCGCCGAGCTTTCCGACCAACTCGACCGCGCCAGTTTGAGCTGCGCGCTGAACATCGCGGAGGGAGCAGGCCGTGCCGGACGCGACCAAGCCCGCCACTACGCAATCGCGCGCGGCAGCGCGTTCGAGTGCCTCGCAGTACTCGACCTCCTCGACCTCGAAGCCGCCCCGCCCGACAGCCGCGAGGCCCGCACCGTCCTCCTTCGAATGATGGCCGTTCTCACGGCCCTGGTGCGACGTTGAGCCGTCGCTAGCTTTTGGCTGGCTTCAGGCTCAAAGCCCGGTGGCTGAGCCCACCGAATGACGTCCAGTCGAAGCCACCGGTCCCGATCAAAGGAACTCCTGCTCAGAGTCCGAACGTCGCTTCTCAAAGAGATGCTAAGAGATCCGCGGGTACGCCTCGAGGAAAAGGACACCGTGTTCCTGATCGAGAGTCGCTACTACGTTCGCGCGGTCGCGTCTCGTCGGCCTTCGCGCAATGACGAAAGGGCCGACTGGGCGGCGGTGAAGCTGCCTCCTGACACTGAGGCCGTGTCGAAGTCCGGGCGGGCGGCGATTCGGTCGCGGGATCGGGGAAGAGAGGTTCGGCGCCGGGCGCCAGGGCATTGGCGGGATGTCAACGGCTGCGCCGGAGACCGACGAGCATCTGCACGATGCGCGTGAGTTTGTGCTTCGCGCGGGTCGCGTCAGCGGGACTGAGACAGCCAGTCACGCGGAGGATGTCGAGGGCGGCGGCGCACTCCATCGCGGACCCCTGCGCGATCGAGAAGAAATGATGACGATCGCGCTTCGTCCTGCGGGCGCAGCCCTCAGCCATGTGCTGAGACTGCGTACAAAGGTCGAGATCGCCGGTTAGTCCGGATTGTGCGGCCAGAGCACCCTTTGCTG